>NZ_JAPWAG010000006.1:0-122603 GCF_041432775.1 Pauljensenia sp. 20925_1_34
GGCCCGCGGCGACAGGTGAATAATCTACCCACCCCCACACCCAAAGTCAAACCAAAACAACGTGACCCCCAACACACACAACAAAACCCAACAAACACAACGAAAACTCGGCCTCAACCGCACGCCCCAGCCCCGGCCTCGGGATAAAACGAGCGGGTCCAACCGCGCCTCACCAGCGCGATTGGACCCGCAAACGATCCGAAATGACTCTCAGTTCACATCCATGTCGGGCTGAACCGGGATATCCACGGTCGGAAGGTCGCGCACCGCGCGGCGCACGGCCTTGGAGACGGCGGGGGCAACACGCTTATCGAAGGCGCCGGGGATGATGTAGGAGGGCGAGAGCTCGTCCTCGTCAATGACGGACGCGATAGCCACAGCGGCAACGCGCAGAACTTCGGTCGTGATCTCCTTGACCTTGGCGTCCAGGAGGCCGCGGAACAGACCCGGGAAGGCCAGCACGTTGTTGATCTGGTTCGGGTAGTCGCTTCGTCCGGTGGCGACAACGGCCGCGTACTTGCCGGCGCCGATCGGGTCAACCTCGGGTGTGGGGTTGGCCAGCGCGAAGACGATGGCGTTCTCGGCCATGGTCTCGATGTCGGAGGGCTCAAGGATGTTGCCGGACGAGACGCCGATGAAGACGTCGGCACCCTTGAGGACTTCCTTAAGGGAGCCGTGGACGTGGCGCGGGTTGGTCGCCTCAGCGAGGGCCTTGCGGGAGGGGTGCATGCCCTCGGTGGCGTCGCCGGACAGCGCGCCGTCGCGACCGCAGCCGATGATGTCGCGCGCGCCCTGGGCGAGCAGCAGGCGGATGATCGCGTTGCCGGCCGCGCCGACGCCGGAGACGACGATGCGCACGTCTTCGATCTTCTTGCCCACGATCTTCAGGGCGTTGATGAGCGCGGAGAGCACGACGATGGCGGTGCCGTGCTGGTCGTCGTGGAAGACCGGGATGTCGAGCTCGGAGCGCAGGCGCTCTTCGATTTCGAAGCAGCGGGGCGCGGAGATGTCCTCGAGGTTGATGCCGCCGTACGCGGGGGCAATCGCCTTAACGATGGAGATGATCTCCTCGGTGTCCTTGGTGTCCAGGACGACGGGCCACGCGTCGACGCCGCCGAATTCCTTGAACAGGACGGCCTTGCCCTCCATGACGGGCAGGGCGGCCTCGGGACCGATGTCGCCCAGGCCCAGGACGGCGGTGCCATCGGAGACGACGGCGACCGTGTTGGCCTTCATGGTCAGCAGGTGCGCCTTCTGGGGCATGTCGTGGATCGCGGTGCACACGCGGGCGACGCCGGGGGTGTAGGCGCGCGAGAGGTCGTCGCGGTTGCGCAGCGGCACCTTGGAGTGGATTTCCACCTTGCCGCCGATGTGGCTCATGAAGGTCTGGTCGGAGACCGAGTCGGCGACCACGCCGGGCAGCGCGTTGATCGCGTCGCGCACCTCGCGGCGGTGTTCGGAGTCGCGCATGTCGCAGGTGAGGTCGATGATGATGCGCCCGCGGTCGGAGTCGGCCACGTCCAGGCCCTTGATCTCCGCTCCGGTTGCGGAGACTACGTCGACGATGGACGCAATCGAGGTGGTCTTCTCGTCCACCTCGATACGGTAGGAGGCGGTGTACGACGGCGAAGTGCGCATGTCTATCCTTTCGTTGGGCGCTCGGCCAGGCGGCCTGGCTGTCCTCTGTCGTTCATCCTAGGGAAGTTTGGCATGGTGCCGGTAGGGGAAGGTCACAACGTGGACATGAGAGAACGCTCATGGACGAGGCCGGGGCATCGTTCCGCTTGCCCCTGCACCGGGTGGGTGGGTAGTCGGGATATGCGGGAGGGGCCGGGATCGCGTTCGATCCCGGCCCCTCCCGTGTCAGCAATAACCTCAGGCGCCGACCATCTCCATGATCAGCTCGCGCACGCGGGCGGCGTCAGCCTGCCCGCGGGTGGCCTTCATGACCGCGCCGACGAGGGCGCCAGCCGCCTGGACCTTGCCGCCCTTGATCTTGGCGACGATGTCGGGGTTGGCGTCCAGTGCCTCCTGAACGGCCGCCGTGAGCGCACCGTCGTCGGAGACGACCTCGAGGCCTCGGGCCTCGACGACCTGCGTCGGGTCGCCTTCGCCCGCGAGGACGCCCTCGAGGGCCTGGCGCGCCAGTTTGTCGTTGATGCGACCCGCATCGATGAGACCCTGCAGCTCGGCGACCTGAGCGGGGCTGACCCCGGCCTCGTCGAGAGAAACCTCGCGCTCCTTGGCGCGGCGCGAGATCTCGCCCATCCACCACTTGCGGGCGGAGGCGGGATCGCAGCCCGCGGCCACGGTGGCCTCGATGAGCTCGAGGGCGCCGGCGTTGATGACGTCGCGCATCTCCATGTCCGCGTAGCCCCACTCGGCGCGCAGGCGGCGGCGCTTGGCGACGGGCAGCTCGGGCAGCGAGGCGCGCAGCTCCTCCACCCATTCACGATCCGGGCGGATCGGAACCAGGTCGGGCTCGGGGAAGTAGCGGTAGTCCTCGGAATCCGACTTCTCACGGCCGGACGACGTCGAGCCGTCCTCCTCGTGGTAGTGACGGGTCTCCTGCAGGATCGTGCCGCCCTCGGACAGGATCTGGGCCTGGCGCGCCATCTCGTAGCGCACGGCCGAGGCGATGCCGCGGAAGGAGTTCACGTTCTTCGTCTCGGTGCGCGTGCCCAGCGGGGAGTCCGGCGTGGGGCGCAGCGACACGTTGATGTCGGCGCGCACGTTGCCGCGCTCCATGCGGGCCTCGGAAACGTCGAGGGCACGGAAAATGTCGCGCAGGGCCTGCACGTAGGCGGCGGCCACCTCGGGCGCACGCTCACCGGCGCCCTCGATCGGACGGGTCACGATCTCCACGAGCGGCACGCCCGCACGGTTGTAGTCCACGAGCGAGTGGTCCGCGCCCTGGATGCGACCGTCAGCGCCACCGATGTGCGTGTTCTTGCCCGCGTCCTCCTCCATGTGCGCGCGCTCGATCTGCACGCGGAACATGGTGCCGTCCTCGAGCTCGACGTCCACGTAGCCGTCTGCCGCGATCGGCTCGTCGGACTGAGAGGTCTGGAAGGCCTTCGTCAGGTCCGGGTAGAAGTAGTTCTTACGCGCGAAACGGCAGTACTCCGCAATCTCGCAGTTCAGGGCCAGGCCGATCTTGATCGCGTACTCGACGGCCTTGTGGTTGACGACCGGCAGGGAGCCGGGCAGACCCAGCGACACGGGGGTCACGAAGGTGTTCGGGTCGCCGCCAAACGCGTTGGGGGCCGCGTCGAACATCTTGGTCTTTGTGCCCAGCTCGACGTGCACCTCAATGCCGAGAACCGGGTCGAAGCGGCGCGCCGCCTCGTCGTAATCCATGAGCTCAGTCATCACTTTTCCTCCCAGTTAGCTGCGGGGCACTGACCCGCGACGTCGTCGCTGAGGGCTTCCACGAGGGACGCCACCTTGTACATGACCAGGTCGCCGCGCGCGGGGGCCAGCACCTGGAAGCCGATGGGCAGGCCCTGCGAGGACACGCCGTTCGGGATGTTCATACCGGGGATGCCCGCCAGGTTCGCGGGGATCGTGGCGACGTCGTAGAGGTACATGGCCAGCGGGTCGGAGGTCTTCTCACCGAACTTGAAGGCCGTCTCGGGGGCCGTGGGCGACACGAGGACGTCGACCTGCTCGAACACCGCATCGAAGTCGCGCTGGATGAGCGTGCGCACCTTCTGGGCGCTGCCGTAGTAGGCGTCGTAGTAGCCGGCCGAGAGCACGTGCGTGCCCAGGATGATGCGGCGCTTGACCTCGTCGCCGAAGCCGGCCTCGCGGGTGGCGGCCATGACGCGCTCGGCGGTCACGGGGCCCTCGGTGGGTTCGACGCGGATGCCGTAGCGCATGCCGTCGAAGCGGGCCAGGTTCGAGGAGACCTCGGCGGGCATGATCAGGTAGTAGGCGCCCAGCGAGTACTCCAGGTGCGGGCAGGAAACCTCGACGATCTCAGCACCGGCCTCGCGCAGCTTCTCGACGGTGGCGTTGAAGGCGTCGATGACGTCCTGCTGGTAGCCCTCGCCGCTCAGCTCCTTGACGATGCCGACCTTCAGGCCCTTCATGGAACCTTCCGCGGCGACGGACTCGACGGCCTCGGTGAGCGCGGGAACCGGCTCGTTGAGGGAGGTCGAATCGTTGGGGTCGTAGCCGCCGATCAGCTCGGTCAGGGCGGCCGCGTCGGCGACCGTGCGGGTGACGGGGCCGATCTGGTCCAGGGACGAGGCCATGGCTACCAGGCCGAAACGCGACACCGCGCCGTAGGTGGGCTTGGCGCCGACCGTGCCGGTCACGAACGCGGGCTGGCGGATCGAGCCGCCCGTGTCGGAACCGACGGCCAGGGGCACCATGTAGGCCGCAACAGCCGCGGCCGAGCCACCGCCGGAGCCGCCGGGGATGCGCTCGGTGTCCCAGGGGTTCTTGGTCGCGCCGAAAGCGGAGTGCTCGGTGGACGAACCCATGGCGAACTCGTCCATGTTGGTCTTGCCGACGATGGGCAGGCCGGCTTCCTTGATCTTGGCGGTGACGGTCGCGTCGTAGGGAGGCTCCCAGTCGCCCAGGATCTTCGAGGCGCAGGTGGTGCGCAGGCCGCGCGTCACCACGTTGTCCTTCACGGCGATCGGCACACCCGCCAGGCGGTGCAGGGTCTCCCCCGCCGCGCGGCGCGCGTCCACGTCGGCCGCGGTCGCCAGGGCGCCCTCGCGGTCGACGGTGATGAAGGCGTTGACGCGGTCGTCGATGGCGTCGATGCGGTCCAGGCACGCCTGGGTCAGCTCCACGGAGGTGATCTGGCCGGCGGCCAGCATGTCGGCCAGCTCCAGGGCGCTCTTCTTCAGCAGCTCGTTCATCAGTCCTCCCCCAGGATCTGCGGAACCAGGAACATGCCGTCCTGTGCGGCGGGCGCCTGGGCCAGGACCTCGTCGCGGTCCACGGTCTGTCCCACCACGTCCTCGCGCCACACGTTGGTCAGCGGAATCGGGTGGGAGGTTGCGGGAACCTCGGGCGTGGCAACCTCGGACACCTTGGAGACGGCGTCGGCGATTGCGTCGAGTTCACCCGCGAAGCGCGTGATTTCCTCGTCGGTCAATGCGATATGGGCCAGACCCGCGACGCGGGCGACCTCGTCAGTACTAATGCGTGACATGTGTGGCATCCTACCCGTATGGCTTTTTCGCAGCGACGCCAACTCACCAGGCAGACGTGGTCGATCGTCAAAAAAGCGGGAATTGCGCTTGTCGCCGCCCAGGCGGCTGCTGTCGTCACCGTCCACGCGATCGACCGCATGCGCACCGCCCGTATCCCCGGTGGCGTGCACGGTTTCCCCACTCTGCCTCCCGCTGACACGCAGATCGGCAACACGGTGGCGCGCACGTACACGGAGGGAACTTCCCTGTACGCGGACATGCTGGAGGCCATCGAAGGGGCGACGCATCACATTTATTTCGAGACGTTCATTTGGCGCTCTGACTACTGGGGGAAGCGGTTCAAGAATGCGCTGCTCGCGGCCGCTAAGCGCGGTGTCGAGGTGTTTTGCGTGTGGGACGGTTTCGGCGTCCTGAACCAGGATCCGCGTTTCTACGAGTTCCCGGACATGCCGAACTTGCATGTGCGCAAGTTCCCGACGCTGCGTTCCGGTTTCTTTACGTTCAATATCCGCCGCACGGGCCAGGATCACCGCAAGATCCTGGTGGTGGACGGCGAGGTGGGTTTCGTGGGCGGCTATAACATCGGCGATCCGTTTGCGTACGAGTGGCGTGACACGCACGTGCGCATCACGGGCGAGGCCGTGTGGGAGCTGGAAAACGGTTTCGTGGATTTTTGGAACCATTTCCGCCCGGCGGATTCGCCGGTTCTACCCGATCAGGGGGCACGCGCGTGGAGCGCGGACGTGACCGCGCAGTTCAACCTGCCTCATTCGCTGCTGTATCCGATTCGCGGCATGTACATTGACGCGATCGAGCGCGCGACGGATCGCGTGCTGATCACGACGGCGTATTTCATCCCGGATCACGAGGTCTTGGCTTCCCTGATCGCGGCCGCGCGCCGAGGTGTGCGCGTGCAGGTGTTGATCCCGGAGTTTTCGAATCACATCATGGCTGACTGGGTGGCGCGCCCCTACTACGGCGAGCTGCTGCGCGAGGGCGTGGAGATCTGGCTCTACCGTCACGCGATGGTCCACTCGAAGACGATGACGGTGGACGGGCGCTGGTCGACGATCGGTACGGCGAACATCGATCACCTCTCGATGCGGGGCAATTACGAGGTCTGCCTGCAGTTCTTCTCGCGCCCGCTCGCCGCGCGCATGGAGGAGATTTTCGCGAACGACCTGACGACGGCACGCCGCCTGACGATCGACGAGTGGGACAAGCGCTCGACCCTCACCCGCGTCGGCGAGGTGCTCCTGGGCCCCTTCGAGCCCCTCGTCTGAGCCCCGGCCTCGTCACAGGCCGACGGCCAGGCCTTCCTCACGTCACAGGCCGACGGCCAGGCCTTCCTCACGTCACAGGCCGACGGCTGGCAGGCCTCCCTCGAGGAGGTCGGCGAATTGCTGCTCGGTAATGACGGGGACGCCCAGCTCTTTGGCTTTCTTTTCCTTGGAACCCGCGCCCGGGCCGGCGACGACGAGCGAGGTCTTCTTCGAGACCGAACCCGCCGCCTTGCCGCCGCGCGACGTAATCGCTTCCTTGGCGCCCTCGCGGTCGTATCCGGGCATCGCGCCCGACACGACGATGGTCAGACCCGCGAGCACGTCCGAGGCCGGTTCGGGCGCTTCGTCGGCCATGCGCACGCCCGCGCGCGCCCACGCCTCCAGCACCTCCAGGTGCCAGTCGACCGTGAACCAGTCACGCAGGGAGCGGCCGATTTCCTCGCCCACGCCCTCGACGGCGGAAAGCTCCTCGACCGAGGCGGCGCGCAGAGCATCCATCGTCAGGAACTTCTCTGCCAGCGCGCGGGCCGCGGTGGGGCCGACGTGGCGGATGGACAGGGCGACGAGGACGCGCGCGAGGGGCTGGCTCTTGGCCTTGTCCAGCTCGGCGAGCATCTTTTCGGTGCCCTTGGACGCGCTGGGCTCGATGGGCTCGAAGACGGTCTGCCCGCGCAGCTTGCGGGGCTTGTAGGCCTTCGTCCAGAAGTAGCGGACCTGCTTCCAGTCCCCGGTTTCCTCGCCCTTCTTCTTGACGGGCTTCCACACCATGACGTCGCGCAGATCCTCGGCGCGCAGGTCGAAGAGCGCGGCCTCCGTGCGCAGGGCGGGGGCCTGCGCGGCGGGCAGGAGTTCCTCGGCGCGGGTGATCTGCTCGCCGTGGGGCAGCTCGCGGCCGCCCTCCAGGGTGAGGACGGTGCCGTCCTCCAGGGTGACGCTGTGGCCGGCAACCAGGGCGGCCGCCACCTCATCGCGGTCGTTTTCGGGCTGAGTCATAGCCAGGGCGGACTCGTCGCCGAGGCCCTCCACATCCAGGGCGCTTCTGGCGCCCACGTGGGCGAGACGCTCGGTGATCTGCGCGGGGCACGCGCCCTTATTGGGGCATCGCAGGTCGACGTCGCCTTCCTTCTCCTGGACGAGCGACGTCCCGCAGGAGGGGCACTGCTCGGGCATCACGAAGGGACGCTCGGAGCCGTTGCGCGCGTCCTCGACGGGGGCGACGATCTCGGGGATGACGTCGCCGGCCTTGCGCAACACGACGAGGTCGCCGATAAGCACGCCCTTGCGGGCGACCTCCTGGGCGTTGTGCAGGGTCGCGCGCGCGACGTTCGAGCCCGCGACCAGCACGGATTCCATGACGCCATACGGGGTCACGCGGCCGGTGCGCCCCACCTGCACCCGGATGTCGAGCAGGCGCGTGTGCACCTCCTCGGGCGGGAACTTGTAGGCGGCCGCCCAGCGCGGCGTGCGCGAGGTCGAGCCGAGGGAACGCTGCAGGTCCAGGTCGTTGATCTTGACGACGACGCCGTCGATCTCGTGGACGAGGCCGTGGCGGTCCGCGCCGATCTCGGCGATCCGCTCTTCGATAGCCTTCCGGCCTGTGAGCAGGCGAGTGTAGGGCGAGACGGGCAGGCCCCAGTCGCGCAGCTGCTCGTACCAGCCCATCTGGGTGGTCGGCTCGGTAAAGTCCTCCCCGGCCTCGACGAAGCCGATGCCGTGGGCGACCATCGCGAGGGGGCGCTTGGCGGTCTCAGCCGGGTCTTTTTGGCGCAGGGAACCGGCGGCTGCGTTGCGCGCGTTGACGAAGGTCTTTTCTCCGGCCTCGACGCGAGCCTCGTTGAAGGCGGCGAAGTCAGCGACCGGGAAGTAGACCTCGCCGCGAACCTCAACGCGTGCGGGGACGGTGCCAGTCAGGGTCTGCGGGATCGAGGCGATGGTTCGCGCGTTGGCGGTGACGTCTTCGCCGACGTAGCCGTCACCTCGGGTGGCGGCGCGCACGAGGCGGCCGTTCTCGTACAGGAGGTTGATGGACAGGCCGTCGACCTTGACCTCGGTCGTCATCTCGGGGTCGTCGATGCCGGTGGCCTCGGCCATGCGGGTCTCCCACCCGGCGAGCTCCTCGAGGGAGAACACGTCGTCGAGGGACATCATCTGGGCGAGGTGGCGCACCTCGGAGAACCCGGAGTCGACACTGCCGCCCACGCTCATCGTGGGTGAGTCGGCGCCGCGCAGCTGCGGGTAGCGCTCCTCGATCTCTTCGACCTCGCGGTACATGCGGTCGTAGTCCGCGTCCGAAAGGGTCGGCGAATCACGGTCGTAGTAGGCGGCGCGGGCCTCGTTGATGCGGTCAACGAGGCCGTTGTAGGTCTCGCGTGTCGTCTCGAACGTGTCGTCATGCATGGGGTCCATTCTTGCATTTCGCGGCTTGCTCGGTCAGGGCGCGGGACAGCCACGAGCCCCGCGGGTGGCGTTATCCACACCCTGGCCCGCCCCTGCCGGTTATCCACAGGCCAGGAGTATGTCGCACCGCTATCCACAGGGGGCACCCCACCGCTTGAACGAGCGCGGGCACGGCGTGATCGTGGATGCATGAGCACCATCGGATGTCTGGCACGCGCAGCACTGCGCACCGACCTGCACCTGGCGTGCGTCGACGGACCCGACGTCGGCCTCGTCCTGGCCCCGGGTCCCCTCGGCCGCGCCGGCGACGTGCCCCTGTCGTGCGCCAGCGTCGCGCGCGAGCACGCCGAGTTTTCCACGCACGCCGGGCGGGCGCGCCTGCGTACGTCGCCGGGCGCCCCCTCGATCCGGGTGCGCACGAGAGCGCGCCGGTGGGCTCGCCTGCGGCCGCGCCAACGCCTCGGACCGGGCAGGCGCCTGCGCCTGGGCGAGGACGTCCTCGAAGTGAGGCCACGGCCTCGCACACTGGACTGGCCGGGCTGTGATCGACGAGGCCGTCGCGGCCTTTCCCGATCCTCTCTCCTACGCGGGGCGCCGCTGATTTCCGTGGCCGTCATGGTCTCGCTCATGGCCTGGCGTCTGCGCTCGGTCGCGGTGCCCCCGGCGCTGTGGTGGACGCTGGGCGCCACCCTGGGCGTGCTCGTGAGCGTCTGCGTAATCTGGGCGGTTCGGCGCGCGCTCGTGCGCCGACGCGGCTGGGACGGATCGGCCCTGGCTCTGGTCCTCGCCTCGCTGCCAAGCTCGGGCACCGCCCCTCGCTCGTGCCGCGCGGCGGTCTGGCCGGGACGGGCCACGAGGCTCAGTCGGCGCGTCACACTCGGCGTTCCCGCCTCCAGCGCGCAGGAGGGGGACGCCTCCTCGATCGGCATCGTCGGCGAGCATGGTGCCGAGTGTGCGCTGTGGTGCGCGGGGCAGGTGGCCGCCCAAGTGGGCGGGGCGCGCGTCTGGTGGGGATCTCACGCGCCCGTCCTGGTGGGCTTTGAGGCCGTGGACATCCACGTCAGCGACAGGGAGGACTGTCCCTACTGCGCGGTGCGCGGCGCGAAGGAGTGCGCCACCGGCGTGCTTCACATTGGCTACGCGCGCAGCGTCGCCGAGCTGCCCTCGTGGTGCGCCCGCGTGTGCGTCACCGACGAGTGCCCGGTCTCGGCTCTGTGGTGGTGGACCGTGTGCCGCACGAACGCGTCAGACGCGCTACCCACGCGCGTGGACTGGGAGCCCAGCAGCGCCCGAGCCGAGACGGGGACGCTCGGCGTCGTCGTCGGGCAATCGGCGCAAGGCCCCGTGTGCCTCGACCTGGTATCGGACGGCCCGCACGCCCTGGTCGCCGGCTGCACGGGGTCGGGTAAGTCGGAAGCTCTCCTGGGATGGCTGGCATCGATCGCGCACTGCTATTGCCCGGACCGCGTGCGTTTCATCCTCATCGACTACAAGGGCGGCTCTACCTTCGCCCGCCTGGCGCACCTGCCCCACACGCAGGCACTGCTCAGCGATCTGGACGCCGGGGCCACCTCCCGCGCGCTCGAGGGGATCTCCTCGCTCCTGCGCCGGCGCGAGGCCGAGCTCGCCGAGCTCGGGTTGCCCGACTTGGCTGCCTGGGAGCGCGCCCACGACCTCGAGCCCGACAGCGTGCCCCCGCCCCCGCCTCGTCTCGTCGTCGCGATCGACGAGTTCCGCGTCCTGGCCGACACCCACCCGGGCGCGATGGACGTCCTGATGCGACTGGCCGCCCAGGGACGCAGCCTGGGCCTGCACCTGATCGCCGCAACCCAGCGCCCCTCGGGCGCGATCAACGCGACCATGCGTGCCAACATGGATATCCGCCTGGCCCTGCGCTGCGTCAGCGGCGCCGACTCCACGGATATTCTCGGAGACGCCCGGGCCTCGTCGCTGCCGCGAGTGCCGGGCCGGGCCGTCCTAGCGGACGTGGGCGAGTTGCAGCTGTCCTACATGCCCGACGTCGTCTCTGTCGTCGCCGATTGCGCGCGGCGTTGGCCGCTCTCCTCCGCCGAGCCGCTGTGGGCGCCCGCGCTGCCCGCATCCCTGTCGTGGAGCGACATCGACGAGGCCGTGGTCCCTGCGCTCGGTCTGCCTACGTCGAGCGTTGGCGGGGTCGACCTGGGAAACAGGGAGAGACGTCCCGCGGTCGCACTCGGGATGATCGAAGGCATCGAGGCCCACACTCCCCTGCTGTGGGACGGGGGTAGCATCCAGATCCAGACCAGCGCCCACGAGGCCACCCAGGCAGCGCGGTGGGCGCGCTCGATCGCTACCAGGATCGCCCGGGCGACCGGTCTTCCCCTGCACGTCATCGGCGAGGCCACCCCCGGCGCTTTAACGATGCTTTCCCCCAGGGACGTGGGGGCCATCGACCTGCTCGAAAATGTCTGCGAGCACGGCCCGGCTGTACTGGCGCTGACAGACGTGCCCGCACTGCGCTCGGCCCTGGCCCAGTCGCTCTCGCTTCCCCAGGCCGAGGAGCTGTGGTCCTCGCTGCTGGCTCGGGCCACGCGCGCCGGCGTCATCATCGTCGCGGCCTTCTCGGGACGTTTTTCGTCCTCTTCCTCGGCCATGGGTGCTTTCTCGATGCGCCTCGTGCGCGCCCGGGACGTCGACGAAGCTCTGCACGCAGGGATCCTTCCGAGCGAGGTGCGCGCGCTCGAGGACGGCCAGGCGCTCCTGGCGCGCCCCGGCGAGCCCACCGCCCTGGCCTGCGTTCCCCTCGACCCGCCCCCGGGTGCTGCGCTCCCCCGGCGCGAGGAGGACACGAAGGGCCTGTGGCGAATCCCCTCCTGCGACGAGGCCGCCGCGTTGGTCAGTAATGGTTCCTCGCCGGCCCTCATTGGCCCGGAGATGACACCGGTGCGCTGGGAACAGGACATACCCTGGGTCGTCATCGGGACGCAGTCCGACGCCGACATCCTCGCCGAGCTCCACGACGTCGCAGGCTGGGCTCCCCCCACAATTTCCGAGATTATTCCCGAGTCCGCATGGACCAGAATCGCAAGGCGCGACGGACACCGCATGCTCGCACTCAACCCTTCGGACAACGTCATTCGGGCCCTCATGCGTGTATGCCACAAGTACCCCCTATCAATTTGCGCACACCCGTGGAATCCCTCGCGCGGGCTGATCTGCGAAGGTGATACCCTAACAACTATCCAACTGACCGGCGGGTCAGTTAACACCTAAGTCCCAGCTTTTTCGCTCACCGTGACTAGGCACATAGTGCGTCCCCGCATTATTTGTCCAGACATCTTGCGCGAGCACCCCAGCTGGCGGACACTGGCAGACGAAAAAACAAAATCCCTACGACGCACGGTAACGCAAGGAGCACACTCATGGATTGGCGCAGCAAGGCAGCATGCCTGACAGTTGACCCCGAACTTTTCTTCCCCATCGGAAACACGGGTCCCGCCATCAGCCAGGTTGCCGAGGCCAAGGCCGTGTGCCGCGAATGTGACGTCAAGGGCATCTGCCTGCAGTGGGCCATCGACAACAACCAGGACTCCGGCGTGTGGGGCGGCATGAGCGAAGAGGAACGCCGTTCCCTCAAGCGCCGCGCTGCGCGCGCACGCCGCGCCGGCTGCTGACCACACCCACCCACCACGAAGGCCGGGAATCCACGAAGGATCCCCGGCCTCGTTCATGCCTTCCAGGGGCCGACTCGCCTCAGGCGGGATCAAGGTTAATGAGCAGCGTGACGAGCGTGCCACCGCCCTCGCGAGGCGCCCACTCGATAGATCCCCTGAGCTCGCCGCGCACCATCTGGTGAACGATCTGAGTTCCCAGGCCACTCATGGGCGTCCCCGGCACGAAGCCAACGCCGTCGTCCGCGACCGTGACCTTCATGGACAGGTTATCGCGCTGCGCACACACTTCAATGCGGCCGTCGCGGTCGGCCAGGCCATGCTCGACCGAGTTCGCGACCAGCTCGTTGAGGACCGTCGCCAGGGCCTGAGCCTGGTCGGCCGAAATGGTGCCGAAAGTGCCAGTCGTGATGACCTCGACGGCGTGGTCGGTGGACGCGATCGCGCCGGCCATGCGCACGATCGTGCGGGCGACCTCGTCAAAGTCGACGGATTCGTCGACGTTTTGGGACAGGGCGGCATGCACGGTCGCGATGGCCTGCACGCGTCGCTCGGCCTCGGCCAAGGCGACCTTGACGGCGTCCTCGTCGGAACGGCGCGACTGAAGGCGCAGCAGCGCAGAGACGGTCTGCAAGTTGTTCTTGACGCGGTGGTGGATCTCGCGGATCGTCGCGTCCTTCGTCATGAGCTCCTGCTCGTGGCGGCGAACCTCGGACACATCGCGCAGGAGGATGACGGCGCCCAGGCGCTTGCGCCCGTTTTGGAGCGGCAACGCGCGCATCGAAATGGTGGAAGCGCGCGCCGCGATCTCGACGCGCCAGGAGGCCCGGCCCATGACGACGACGGCCATCGATTCTTCGATGAAACTGCCCTCGCCGATCACGTCGGTGACTTCCTGAGCCAGGACCTTTCCCTTGACGTCGTGGCGGATGCCCAGGCGAGCCAGGCAGGACACCGCGTTGGGGGTGACCTGCAAGACGCGGCCCTCGGCGTCGAGCAGGAGCGCGCCGTCCAGGACGCGGGGCACGCCGTGAGCGGTGACCTGCGGTGTGGAGTCGTAGGGGTATTCGCCGCGCGCGATCATCTGGCACAGTGTGTCGGCCGCGGCGATGGTCCACGCCTCGAAGCCCAGGGACAGACGGGGGCTGGACAGGTTCTCCTCGCGGGTGACGACGGCGATGACGCGCCCGTCATGGTAGACGGGCACGCAGGTTTCCATCATCGAGTAGGTGCCGGCCCAGCGGGCGGCGGACGCACGCACGACCTGGCCGGTTTGGATGGCGCGACGCAGGTCGACTTCGCGGGCGGCGGGCAGGTGCAGGCCGATGATGTCGTCGACGTGGACGGTCGTGGACGTGGCGGGGCGGCAGTGGTTGGCGGCGATGAATCTGCCGTCGTCTGTGGCCAGCCACAGAACCAGGTCGGCGGCCGCCAGGTCGGCCAGCACCTGCCAGTCCGCAAGGAGCAGGTGCAGCCAATCAATATCCTTCTCCGACAGCGGTGTCGAAGAGGCTTCTTCAGCTAACTGCATGAGGCTACGCATGGCTCTACTCTAGTGGGAGCGGGGCCACAAAGGCGGTCCTTAGTTGTAAATGAGCGCCGGGCCACGATTCGGCGGCAGTTTCCACGAGAAGGAGAATCATGGAATTCACGCAGTCTGTTTCCTATCCGGGCACGGTCGAGGAGGTCGTCGCCATGTACCTGACCCCCGACTACCAGCAGCGACGCTTCGGGTCCTTCGTCGTCGAGGGCAGCGAGTCGGTGGCCGTGGAGGGCGAGCGCATCACGTTCTCGGGCACTGCGCGCCCCGAGCTGCTTCCCGCCGCCGCGTCGCGCTTTGTCAAGGGCGCGCTGCACATCTCTTTCACCGAGGAGTGGACGAGGGACGAGGCCGGGGCTCGTTCTCGCACACGCGTGACTGTGGACGGTGCGCCGGTATCCGTCGAGGCCACGTCCACGCTGGCTCCGGCCGATGCGGGAAGTGTTCGTGTCGTGACCGGCAACGTGTCGGTGCGCGTGCCGCTGCTGGGCGGTCGCATTGAGAAGGAGGCTGTGGCTCACCTGGGCCGCGTCGTCGAGCACGAGCGCGAGCTGGCCGCTTCCTGGCTGGCCGAGCACCGCTGAGTCTTTATCTTCGCTGAGGGATGAACACCGCCCACCCGGCGCTTTGGCTGGGCGGGCGGTGCCCGTAAGCGCGACAATGGTCCTATGAGTGATACCCCTAAGTCTCTGTATCTGCAGCGTACGGGCGTGCGCGAGTACGTCGCCCGCAACCAGGATGGCGCCGAGGTTCTGGTCGGGCACGGCCCGGGCCGCTTCTCCCCCGGCGACCTGCTCAAGCTCGCGATCGCGGGCTGCAACGCGATGAGCTCGGACGCGCGCATGGCGGCTCGCCTCGGCGAAGATTTCGAGCAGTTCGTTGGTGTCTCCGGCGACTACGACCAGGACAACGATCGCTTCACGCACGTGGACGTCGAGTTGGTGCAGGACATGTCAGCCCTGTCCGACGAGGAGATCGCGGACCTGCTGCGCCGTGCCGAAGCCTCGATCAAGCGCAATTGCACGATCGAGCACTCGGTCGTCGACCAGGCGCTGCCGGCCTCGCACACGTGGACGAACGAGCGGATCAACTGACGTGAGCGCCGTCGACCGCCAGTACGAGGACCTGCTGGCGCGCATTATGCGTGAGGGCACCCCCAAGGGTGACCGCACCGGCACGGGCACGCGCTCGATCTTCGGGGCGCAGCTGCGCTACGACCTGTCCAAGGGCTTCCCGCTGATCACAACGAAGCGTGTGCACCTCAAGTCGGTGGTCGGCGAACTCCTCTGGTTCCTGTCGGGGTCCTCGAACGTGTCCTGGCTCCAGGAGCACGGCATCCGCATCTGGAACGAGTGGGCGGACGAGGACGGCGAGCTGGGCCCGGTGTACGGCGTCCAGTGGCGTTCGTGGAACGCCGGGGACGGTCGCCATATCGACCAGATTTCCCAGGTCCTCGATACGCTGAAGACGAACCCGGATTCGCGCCGCATGGTGGTGTCCGCGTGGAACGTCGGCGACCTGCCGCAGATGGCGCTCGAGCCCTGCCACGCGTTCTTCCAGCTGTACGTGGCCGATGGCCGCTTGTCGCTGCAGCTCTACCAGCGCAGCGCTGACATGTTCCTGGGGGTTCCCTTCAACATCGCGTCCTACTCGCTGCTCACCCACATGTTCGCCCAGCAGGCGGGCCTGGAAGTCGGTGACTTCGTGTGGAGCGGCGGGGACTGCCACATCTACTCCAACCACACCGAGCAGGTGACCGAGCAACTGAGCCGTGAGCCCTACCCGTTCCCGCGCCTGGAGCTGACGAAGGCTCCCTCGATGTTCGAGTACTCCTTCGATGACATTTCGGTGACGGACTACCAGCATCACCCCACGATCAAGGCACCGGTCGCCGTATGACGAAGCTCGCGGCGATCTGGGCGCAGGATAGCAACGGGATTCTCGGGTCGGGCACGGCCATGTCGTGGCATGTCCCGGCGGATTTCCGCCACTTCAAGGACTCCACGATGGGCTGCCCGATCATCATGGGTCGGCGCTCGTGGGAGGCCCTGGGCAAGGCGTTGCCGGGCCGCACGAACATCGTGATCACGCGTACGCCCGGGTACGAGGCCGCCGGCGCGCTCGTCGTCTCCTCGGTCGAGGAGGCCCTAGAGGTTGCGCGCGAGGAAACAGCGCGCACTCAGGCCCCCTACATCTGGATCACGGGCGGGGCCCAAGTCTACGCGCAGACTCTGCCTCTCCTGGACGAGGCCGTGGTGACCGACCTGGAGCTGGACGTGGCCGCGAGCGCCCCCGAGGGGTCGACCTTCGTGTACGCGCCGCCGCTGGATCCGGCGCTGTGGCGCCGGGACGAGTCGCGCTCCGATAGCGAGTGGCGTGAACGCTCGGGCGACGCCCGCTGGAGGGTGAGTACCTGGGTGCAGCGTTAACTCTTACCGCACCTCTGTGTTATTCGACAACTGTCTGGGGAGGCCCCGCGCGTCGCGCGGGGCCTTCGTCGTAGGATGCACTGTGCCCTCATCACCTTTGCTGACGAATCCGACCCTGCGCGCGCTCGTGGCGATCGCGCTGTTTACGTACACGGCGCAGAACATGCTCAACGTGTCGATTGCGCCCCTGTCGCGTGCGCTCGAGCTGCCCGAGTGGATCGTGGGTGCGGCGGTGTCCCTGGCGGCCGCCGCGGTGACGGCGCTCAGCCAGTTCTGGGGGCGCCGCTCCATCGCCTGGGGGCGCAGGCGCGTCATCCTGCTGGCTCTTTTCTTAGCGCTCACGGCGGGCACGCTCTTTTCGGCGGCCGTGTGGGCGCGGGCGGCCGGCTCCATCGGCGCTTTCCTGGCGGCGGGTGCCATCATGGCGGCGCGCGGCCCCTTCTTCGGCGCGGCCGTCGCGGCGATCCCGCCGACCGGACAGGCCCTGGTCGCCGAGGTCACCCCGGACGAGGCCTCGCGCGTGCGCGGCACGTCCGCGTTCTCCGGCGCGATCAACCTGTCCGTCATGGTGGGTTCCCTCGTCTCGTCGGCGCTGGGCGCGTGGTGGATTTTCGGGCCCGTGCATGCGACCCCGATCTTCGTCCTCGTCGCGCTGGGAATCGCCCTCATCTGGCTGCCCCGCGACGGAGCATCCACCCGCACAAGGAGGCGCCTACCCCGCCTGACCGGTGAGGACACGGAACCCGAAGAGGCGGCCCCGGCCTCGTCGGTTGAGGGAGCGGGGAACGGCGCGAGCGCGGCGACCACGGACGGTGAGCTGCCCCCGCGCGTGCGATGGACCGACCGGCGCATCGCCCCGTGGATCGCTTCGGTGTTCGGCATCTACTTCGCCAATGGCGTCGTTCAGATCACGATGGGCTTTCTCGTGCAGGACCGCGGCGGGCTCGAGCCCGCGCCCGCCGTCTCGATCACGGCCCTCATGCTGCTGGCCAACGCGGCGGGCGCCATGCTCATGCAGCTGATCGTCGTGCCACGCCTGGGATGGGGGCCTCGCGCCCTGCTGCGCGCGGGCATGACGCTCGCCCTTATTGCCCTCACGTGCCTGACCCTCGCGCCGACGCTGTGGGCGGTCGCGGCCTCGACCTTCGCGATGGGCGTCGCCTCGGGCATGGCCTCCCCCGGCTACTCAGCCGGCGCGTCCCTGGCGGTGAACGCGCGCGAGCAGGGCGGCATCGCCGGCGTCATCAACGCGACCGGCGCGATCACGTGGATCGTCGCGCCCGTGAGCGCCACGGCCCTGTACGGGTGGATGCCCCTGTCACCCTTCCTCCTCGCGCTGTCTCTCGTCGCACTGTCGTGTTCGTGCGCGTGGTTGCTCCTGCGCAGGCTGGACGTCGCGTCCCGTGCGCGAGACTAGGACGAGTGCCCCACGCCTCACAGCGCGCTCGGCGCTATCCTAGGTGGGTACGTAAGCCCTACGCGAAGGAGCCACCTGTGGCACAAGAAACCCGTACCGAAACCGACTCGATGGGCGCCGTTGAGGTCCCCGCGAACCGCTACTGGGGCGCTCAGACTGAGCGTTCGCTGCACAACTTCGACATTGGACGCAACACCTTCGTGTGGGGTCGCCCGATGGTGCGCGCCCTCGGCATCCTGAAGAAGTCCGCGGCCCTGGCCAACGCCGAGCTGGGCGAGCTGCCCGCCGACATCGCGAACTACATCGCGCAGGCAGGCGACGAGGTCATCTCCGGCAAGCTCGACGACAACTTCCCGCTGGTCGTCTTCCAGACCGGCTCGGGCACGCAGTCGAACATGAACGCTAACGAGGTCATTTCCAACCGCGCGATCGAGCTCGCGGGCGGCACCATGGGCACCAAGTCCCCCGTGCACCCCAACGACCACGTGAACCGCGGCCAGTCCTCGAACGACACCTTCCCCACCGCCATGCACATCGCGGTCGTCTCCGAGCTGCACGACATGTACCCGCGCGTGCGCCAGCTGCGCGACACCCTGGACAAGAAGGCCAAGGAGTTCGACGACGTCATCATGGTGGGCCGCACCCACCTGCAGGACGCGACCCCGATCCGCCTGGGCCAGGTCATCTCCGGCTGGGTTGCTCAGATTGACTTCGCCCTCGACGGCATCGAGTACGCCGACACCCGTGCACGCGAGCTGGCCATCGGTGGCACCGCCGTGGGCACCGGCCTGAACGCTCACCCGAAGTTCGGTGAGCTCACCGCGAAGAAGATCTCCGAGGAGACGGGCATCGAGTTCAAGCAGGCCGACAACCTGTTCGCCGCCCTGGGCGCGCACGACGCGCTGGTGCTGGTCTCGGGTGCGCTGCGCGTCCTGGCCGACGCCCTCATGAAGATCGCGAACGACGTGCGCTGGTACGCCTCCGGCCCGCGTAACGGCATCGGCGAGCTGATCATCCCCGAGAACGAGCCGGGCTCGTCCATCATGCCGGGCAAGGTCAACCCGACCCAGTGCGAGGCCATGACGATGGTCGCCACGCAGGTCTTCGGCAACGACGCGACGGTCGGCTTCGCCGGCTCGCAGGGCAACTTCCAGCTCAACGTCTTCAAGCCCGTCATGGCGTGGAACGTCCTGGAGTCCATCCGCCTGCTCGGCGACGCCTGCGTGTCCTTCGATACGCACTGCGCGTACGGCATCGAGCCGAACTACGAGAAGATCCAGCACAACCTGGACATCAACCTCATGCAGGTCACGGCCCTGAACCGCCACATCGGCTACGACAAGGCTTCGAAGATCGCGAAGAACGCGCATCACAAGGGCCTGTCGCTGCGCGAGTCCGCCCTCGAGCTGGGCTTCCTGACCGCCGAGGAGTTCGACGCGTGGGTCGTTCCCGCCGACATGACGCACCCCAGCGCCGCCGACGAGTGATCCGCTCGTCGCGCTGACGTTTCGGCCCCGGTCTCGTATGAGGCCGGGGCCGGTTCGTTCAGCCTTGAGCGCGCGCCTTGCGCCGCATCCGCGCGATCGTGGAGGCGATGATGGACAGCAGGAAGATGTTGAACAGGATGGCTCCCACGGTTGGGGACACCCACGTGGCCATGAGGCGTCCGAGGGGCGCGAGGGCCGCGGCGGAGGCCCCGACGATAAGTCCGACGCGCAGGTCGACCATGCGGTGACGCAGGTTGGTGACCGTGCCGGCGATGCCGGTGGGAATCATGACGAGCAGGGACGTGCCGCGCGCGATCAGGTCGCCAGCGCCGACGGCAAGCTCCATGCCGGGCACGATGACGGATCCGCCGCCCACGCCGACCAGACCGGAGAGGATGCCCGCGCACAGGCCCACGAGGACCGTCCATGCGCACGAGGCTGGTGTCAGGGTGACGACGCCGTCGCGCGTGGGGACGTGCAGGTATTGGGAGACGATGACAAAGACCGTGAATCCGATGAGGATCCAGGGCAGGACGGGCGCGGGGAGGCGCCGCAGGAGCCACACGCCGATCTGGGAGCCCGCGAGCGCGCCGACGACGAGGAGGGCGGCGCCCGCCCAGGAGACCTCGCCGTGCAGGGCGTAGGTGCCCGACCCGACGGCGGCGGTGACGATGATGGCGGCAAGCGAGGTGGCAGAGGCGCGGCGCTGGTCCATGCGCAGGACGGCCATGAGCGCGGGGACGATGACGAGCCCTCCGCCCACCCCGAAGAGTCCGGACAGGAATCCTGCCCCAATGCCGGTGGCGATGACGAGGAGGATGCGGCGCAGTGTCAGGGGCTGGGTGTCTGTGTCGGGCATGTCTCCACTGTAGTCTCCTCCACGTCCCCCTCCTGAGACGTGTCTTCACCGGGCGCGAAACCTGCCCTCTCGCCCTGTTCGTCGCTGGGTCGCCGGGGATAGACTGCCCGCATCAACGAAAGGATGCCGCAATGACTAACGTTCTGATTGTGTCGGGTCACCCGCGCCTCGGAGATGATTCGCTCGCGAATAAGACCATCGTGGAGGAGCTGACTTCCCTTATTCCGGGCGCTGTGGTCGACCAGCTCGACGAGCTCTACCCCGACTACCGCATTGACGTCGCGGCTGAGCAGGCGAAGTTGGCCGCCGCTGACGTGATCGTCCTGCAGTATCCGCTGTGGTGGTACGGCTGGCCGTCGCTCCTGCAAAAGTGGGTGGAGGACGTGTTCGTGCGCGGTTTCAGCCACGGGTCTACGGGAACGGCTCTGCACGGTAAGAAGCTGGTCGTGTCGGTGACGACAGGCGCCGACGAGTCCTACTACTCCGCACAGCCGGGCGGTTTCGACCGCTTCCTGGCTCCCGCGATGGCGACGAGCGCGCTGGTGGGCCTGGAGTTCGTGGGAAGCCTGCCCCTGTACGGCGTCTCGTACGCGAATCGCACGGACGAGGCCGCTCGCGCTGAGATGGTGACGCGTTCGCGCGATCACGCGGCGCGCGTCGCGGAGCTGGTGGCGAAGCTGTAGGCTCACTCCCGCGCGTATCCAACGAACCCGGCCCCGGCCTCGTCCATCCATCCATCGACGAGGCCCGGGCCGGGCACCTACTTCTTCTTTCTTTTCTTCGGTGCGGGCAGTTCCTGCCACATCGCGTCGACGACGTCCTGCAACGTGTCGCGGTCCTCCACCTCGACGAGGAGCATCTCCTTCGCTCCCTCGTAGGGGATGGCGCGCGGGGCGCCGGACAGGAGCCGATCGGAGGCAGGCGTGACCTTGAGCAGGAAGCGGTCGTCGTAGATGCCGCCCACGACCTTGCCCCGATAGTAGAGGACGTATTCGCCCATCATCTTGCGGTGCTCCACGTCGTCCAGCTCACCCAGAAGGTCGAGCACGAACTCCAGGTATTGGTTGGTGGATGCCATCGTTCATCCTCGCTTTCTCGCTCAACGCCACGCTCGCCTGACCCTGCGCTGCATTGAGTGGCCTTCCTCTATTGTGGCGTATGAGAACAGTGTAGGAGCCTGTGAGCGGTCCCGGTGACCGCGTTCGTTCATTGATCAACGAGGCCGGGGCCGGGATTGGAAGCAGGGCGGGCTAGTATCTCCGTGATTCTAGGGTCTTGAGAGGCTGGACCTCGCGCCTGAGAGCTCCGTTAGGATGGGGGCATGGCAGATAAGCGTGACCCGCACGGGATTGTTAACTTCTTCGTCCGGTACCTGGTTCTCCATGTGATCTTCCTGGTCGGACTCCCGGTCTCCTATGCCATGGACCTGGCACTCATCTACTTCTTTGGTTTCATGGGCTTCTTCACCTTCTTCCAAGTGCTGATAGCCATCACCCGAAAGTTCCTCGAGAAGGCCGGATCGTGGAACATTGTCGCGATCGTGGGGGCCGTATTCTCCGACGTGGCGGTCCTGTGGTGGCTGGGAGGGATAGTCTCGGGTTTTTTCGTGGACTCCAACTGGGAACTCGTGACTGCGTGGCTGCCCTACCACTTCGTCGCTGCTTTCTTCGCGTGGGGACTCCGCGAGTTCTTCTACTGGTTGAGCCCGCGAGATACTGCTACGCCCAGCGCCCCTGTCGATGCCGTTGATCCGGCTGTTACGGAGAACCCCACCAGCTCCGAAGACGCAGATGGAGGAATGACAAAATCGAGGGACCCACGAGGCATCATGACGTTCATCGTCCGATACCTGGTCCTCCACGTGATCTTCCTGGCCGGATTCCCGGTCTCCTATGCCATGGGCATGCATCTCATGTACTTCTATGGCTTCATGGGCATCTTCACCTTCTTCCAGGTGTTGATAGCCATCACCCGAAAGTTCCTCGAGAAGGCCGGATGGTGGAAGCCTGTCGCCATCATGGGGGCCGTATTCTCCGACATGGCGGCCCTGTGGTTCGTGGAAGTTCTGCTGGGTTATTATTTCGGCGTCCCCAGCTGGGGGTTCGCGACCCGGTGGTTGCACTACCACTTCATCGCTGCCTTGTGCGCGTGGGGACTCCGCGAGATCTTCCGCTGGTTGAGCCCACGAGACACTGCGACGCCCAGCGCCTCTGACACTGCCGCCGATCCGGCTGAAACCGAGAACCTCAGCGAATCCGGAGACACAGAGGAAGACACCCCGACGGACGCAACCGCGGTCACCGAAGTCGACACCGACAAGCAGTAGGCCGTTTTCTCGGGAGCGGCTTCGTCCACTCCCCACCGCCAGGCAGGAGGCACAACCCAGCCCCGGCCTCGTCAATCCTTGAATGGACGAGGCCGGGGCCGAGTTGCATCTGAACGATTCAGTTGGTCTTCGTGTTCGTCAGGTGACGACCGATATAGCCGATGTAAACCTTGTGGGTCTTTTTTGTGTCCGCGTAGTAGTACATGCGTGGGGCGTTGCGGTCGTGGTGGGTGGGCGCGAAGTGGGTCCACATCGTGATCTCGCCGCTCGGGTCAACGATCATCGGCACTGGGAACACACGCTCACGACGCCAGCGCGAATTCCCTTTGACGGTGTCGCTCTCGTTGGACTTATGACGGTGCGGTGAACACGTGCGGTAGCCGTCGGGTGCCGCTTTGAGAAAGTCGTACACGTTACCATTCGCGAAATCACCGGCCTCCCGCGCACGCAAATAGTCGCGCAAGACCAGTATGTAGCGCCAAAAATCCTCCGCGTAGTTTCGCACGCTCAACTCGTCAAGCCGGAGCATCTCCTCCATCATCGCGTCCGGATCACCGAAGACAACGTGTTGGCGCACCTGCTCATGCTCCGCATCACTCGTCATCCAGTCGTAGAGTTCAACCATGTCTGCCGGTGGCCGGTCGAGCATATCTTCCGAGTATCGGTCGTCGGATTCGCGCTGATCTGGATGCGTAGCCTTCCACGCGAGATGACGGTTCTTTTGCTCCAACTCGCGAATCTCCTCGTTCGCATATAGGAGTCTGATCTCCATATCATCCTTATGCGACGTCAGATCTTCCACTTCGGACCTGAGGTCCGCGAGCTTACGCTCACTCTCCTGCGCCGCCTCAGCGAGGAGTTCCTGTGCGGCTTCTGTTTCCGCACGCGCATGATCACGTTCTCCCTCAAGTTCGATGCACCTGGCGGTCTTCTCCTCCAGTCTCTTCTTCAGCTGCGCGACGGCTCGTTCACGGTCCTCACGCACGCGCGGGTTCGCAAACTCGAGCACGTGCCCGATGAGTCCCCGCAGCTGATCGCTCCAACCAGATCGGGCCGCAGCGGGCTTTGTGCCGCAACGACGAACAAGGCCGACGTTGGGTAGGACACGACGCTTGGATGTGCGGGGCTTTCGCCCATTGTGTGTCAGAAGCGCTCTTGGCTGTGCGGCCCCAACCTCCTGGCGTGGGACTTCCTCACCTGCTTCTTTGCTGCGTGTTTCTTTATCGCACGCTTCCTCCAGGGGGTGGAAGGTTGGAATTGAGGCCCTGCGCTGGTCGAGTACCTTGTGGGCCTGGAGGAGTTCCTTGTCCAGCCCGTTGTCCCACAGGTACTCGCGCGGTGTTCTCGCGATCGTGCGTGCCAGCGCCGGGTGGAAACGTCCCTGCTCCTCGTCGTAGCCACGCAGGAGGGTCGCCGCGGTCAGGACCCTGTGCCGACGCGCATCGATCAGGTCTCCCGGCTGCACGCCCGGCAGGAACGTACGCAGGCTCCCTTGCGGCATGCCAAGCCCCTCACCGATCTTTGCGAGGTAGCCGGCATACACCTGCGGTGTCAGCAAGAAATAGGTGGCGCAGCCCAGTGAGTCACCCGTCAGCGGGGCCAGAATCTGGTGCCACCGGCTTTCCTGCTTCAGAGCTTCCGGTGTATCGCCGTCGGTCAGCGGCGCAGCTACGACCACCGAGGTTCGCCTGCGCGGATCACGGATCCAGCCGATGAGTTCCTCCACCTGGTTGGCGTCGTTGATTGGCTGGAGGGCATCCGACAGCGGCATGTCCCGGTCAAAGACTCCGCCCTCACGGATGAGATCACACACCACTCGTGGAGGTTTCGCGTCCCATTTCCCGTCGCGTGGTGGGACCACCTCCACCCAGATAACCTGCCGATACGCCGACTCCTTCGTGGCGCTCATCGCGTACAGGCGCATCACCCAGTGCTCGCCGTCCTGAGTGCGTTCCACTGTTTCAAAGAGCTGTCGGCTGTAGTGCTTGTCGGCAGAAGTCTCCCTCGTCTTCGTTACGACGAGGTCCATGTGTTGCCCTCGCGATGATAGAAGAGTGCCGAATCGGTAGACGCCCTCGTCGTTACATGCGGCTTGCTCACCCGCCTCCCACAGCGAATACTTGTCGTGCAGCCACTCATGGAAAAGCCGATCAGCGACGCGCAGCGCATCCTCCCGCTCACCTAGCTCCAAGACCGCTCGGTACCCACGTGCCATAATTCGCTCCCCCCTTGGGCGTCAATAGACGGAATACTTCTGCCAGCTTACGCCTACAGAACAACCGTCACATTCGAACCAGGGTCGTGCTTATGAGTCGCGCATCACACGCTAAACCCGGGCCTCGTCGATGGATAAACGAGGCCGTGGCCAGGCAGGCGGTCACCGCCTCCGTCGAGACCACCGGTACCAGCCCAAGCCCTTCAGAGCGTCATCAACCGATTCCTCGGTGCCGAGACGGTCGAGCGCCTCCGGGTTCTTGTGGTAATACGCGAGCAGACTCTTGACGCGCGAGGGGACGATGCGCAGGTGGGCGAAGGAGATCGGGCATTCGACATCGTCGTCGGTCTTAATCAGCAGGGTCTTGCGCTGGCGATGAGCAATAACGGCAGGCTTCGCCGCCCACGGAATCGTGTAGCTCACGCCATCCTTACCGCACAGCATGACGACATTCTCGGTGAGCACGATGCACTCCTGCCGCGGGGACGAGAACAAGGAACGGCCAACCGCCCCCGCAAGCACGACGAGCGCGAAAGAGGTCGTAGCCCCTAGCCGCACCAACAAAGAGGACACCCCGACAAGCAACGAGAGCCCGTAGAGCACGAAACCCAGACCTGCGCACACGACGGTCACGATGCGCAAGACGGTCAAGCGCACGCTGGGCCGCACCGTCACACACCCATCAGGCGCCATGTCGAGCGTCACCAGCCCACGGGACCAGCCAGCATCCACCGCCGCACCGGCAACGAAGGTCGCGGCGAACATTATCGACGCCACAGCAAAGACCACGTCACGCGCGAGGACTCCCAGGGCTGCAAGGAAAACTCCCACAAGAATGCCAATGAAGGCACCGGCCCACGCCTCGCTCTGTCGCCGATCCGACGGGTACACCGTAAAGAACGTGCCATAGTTCGGCTTGGGTGGGGCCGGCTCGCCGCCAGAGAACGAGGCCGGGGCGCGCTGGCCTGCCTGGGCTTGCTCGGAGCCTCGGTGCACACCATCCTCAGGATCCGCAGACTTGCCGCCGAGCGGGGGTTCAAACTTGTTCACAACTCACCTTTCACAGCCCTCGCGTATCCGTCGCTGACACATTCATACTGTCCACCCGAGCGCCCGCCTCACATCGCGCACCGAGTCTGGTTGTCCGAGCCGCGCACGGGCTTGAGGATCGTCACAATAGTATCCAACCATCTTCTTGAGCTCAGGTTTCGACAGGGGAAGGACTATCAGGGAAGCGATTATTTCTCGACCTCCGCGATAGCGAATGAGAACCTCATCAACGCCGCGAACACCCGCAACGACAGGACGATCCTTCCAATAAAGAGAATGACAGATTCGGCGCGAATCACGGATAACCATTTTGCGCTTGGTTATCTCAATGCTCTCACCTTTGCCAGAGGCAAAACGCATCATTCCAGCTACTTGTCGATGACAGCTCAGCAAAGCCAGAGCGACGACGCGTCGATACAGTCCATCCTCCAGGTGAATGGCACACCATATCCACCCACTAGTAAACAGGGAAAGAAGGAAAGCGATCACGCCGTGCAGATAAACTCCCATGGCACTGAGCTCGATCCTGAGTTGCTGCCTACGATCATCATGGCTGATCGACAAAAATAGGCCACCCACATTATAGGCGAGAGGGAGTGACAGTCCGCTTAACACAACCATCAGAAGCAACAGTACACCGAGAGGCACCTTCCCCACATACAGTGCGACAACAGCACCGAATGCGACGAAGACCATAATTCCCATCGCCACCTTCTCGGAAAACGATACTCCTTCATCACGATCGGGAATGGCATAGAACCGCTGACTACGCTTCCTCTTGCGTGCTATCCAGCCCATGTCATGCGCTCACCTCGCTTGGACCAACTTTCGCAACAAATTCCGCGTCGCAACCATCACGCCCCCTAAGAGATCGAGCAACGGACAGCCCCGAAGAACGGGGCCCTTAACAGTACTCGACATGTGCCCACAGGGCGTTCGACCAACAGCCGCATGACGAAAAAAGCAGGCATCATGTCGATCGTCATCCCACAGAAGGTTCAGCAGCACTGACACTGCCACTCTCAGCTGCACCAGCTGCAAGCATGTCTAGTACTCCGATCGCAGTGAGCAGATGAAGGCTCCCCGGCCTCGTAGTCGAGACCGGGGACCACTGGCGTGCTGGCACTGCGGCGCCGCGTTGCATCGCGTGCGTCAGGAGGGGATGACCTCCGTAGCGCTGACCTGGAGGATGCCGGACAGCCCGTCGATGTACTGCTTGATCTTCTTGCGGTTACGGCCGTCCTGCATGAGGTTGGGCAGGCCCTTGGTGGCGCAAGTGACCTCGACAATGACGCCGGTCTCGGAGGGGATAAAGCCGACGACGATGTTCTCACCGTAGGAGGTGAAGCTGGTGGGGGTGTCGAAAGTGATGAATCGGGCGTTCACGTCCGCGCTCGTCAGGACTGCCTTCGGAACCATCGGGACGGCCGCCATGGCCGCCTGGAACACCTGCTCGTACGGCAGCGCGTACTGGAATGCCTGCTTGCTTTCTTTCCAACCCATCAGTGTCTCCTTATGAACGCGGTTGATGTGTCGCCCACTGCGCCAGGGTGACGCGTGGGCCTGTGAAGAAGGGGGTGTCCTCACGCACGTACGGGCGCGCTTCGCTGTAGCGCTGGGCGTGTGTCACTCCTTCGAGCCGGTCCAGATTATCAGCTTCGATAGCGATAACGTACTCGTAATCCGACAACGCGAACGCGCAGAGCACGGATACGTCCACGTCCGGCTGCACGCCGAAACCGCGTCGACCGTAGTCGGCTACGATGCGCGAGCGCTCCCCCGGCTCGATGAGATACCAGTCGTGGATGCCCACGAGGGGGAATACAGTCGCCCAGTCGCGCGCGTCGGCACCGAGGAAGCAGGCGGGAACGTGCCCGTGGAGGAATTCGGCGGGTTGGTGAACGCCCATGCAGCTCCAGACGGGTGTCAGGTGGCGTCCGAGGGACGACGCGCGCAGGCGGTGATATGCGTCTTGGAGCGTCGCCGGGTCTTCGTTGAGGAGCCAAACCATGAGGTCCGCGTTGGCCCGGAATCCTCCCAGGTCATACCATCCTCGGATCTGGGCGCCAGAATCTGAGACGTAGCCGAGGGATTCGTCGACGATCCGTTCGCGTTCTTCTTCGTCACGAGGCATCGGCGCGCTGAGCGCGAACACGCAGTAGAGCGCGTAGCTGGGGACGCCCTCCCCTGACCCACCGTCGGGCGCGCCCGCGCACAGCGGCTGGGTGCCAAAGCTTCTGACCGCAGGTGTGCCTCCTCCGAGCGGTGCGGGGTGGGCGCGGGGGCCCGCTGGCCGATTGGACGAGGCCGTCGGGTAGCCTGCGCCGGCGCGGGCAGGCGACGAGGCCGTGGCGGGCTGAGGGGCTGTCGGGTACGCGCCAGTGGGATGGGGATACGGCGTGAACATTAGTGCCTCCTGACGTGTTGTCACCCCCATTTTAGGATGTGTCAGGACACATTTTGTGACGTTTGGTCAGCGATTTTGTGCTTGTGTTGAGGCTATACGGGTGGGCGCCGAAGCGGTCGCAACCGCCTCGGCGCCCACCGTGACAAATATTGCCAGGTCGCTCAGCCCATGGGTTCGAAGGGACTCACCGCGACGGAGGGCATCTCCTCGCACACACGCAGCGACAGCTGCAGGCTGGTCGAACCCGAGCCGTTGGTATTCATGATGTCGACATGGTCGGCAGACACGGGCGTGCATCCCGGGACGCCGTCGACGGCCTCGGCGGTGAGCTTCACGCCGATGCGCCCACCCGCGGCAACCGTGTACACGTTGCCCGGATCCTCGCCGTCGCGCGCAGCCTCGGACACGGTGGCACCGTTGGAGGCGAACACAACCGTCGGGAAGCCGCCGATCCAGCACGCGGGCCCCTCGTTCGTGAAGGACATATCCACGTAGGTGGTGCCGCCGATCTCCTGGTTGCTCGCGATGGCGGGCTGGAGGTTGTTCAGGTCGCACTGCGCCTCGTTGTCGGCGGTGTCGACCTCGGGTGCCTGGTTACCCCGGTCGACCGAGCCGCTTTGGACCATGTCGCCACTCTGGGCGTCCATGCCACTCTGGGCGGGCTGACCACTTGAGGCTGCGGACGCGCTGGGCGTCGCGGGAGCGGACGTGGTACCCGACTGGGGCTGAGCACCGTTCGGCGAACATGCGCTCGCTCCCAAGACGAGGGCGGTCAGTGCGGTCACGGCAAAGAGGCGTCGCGTGTTGATCATGCACCCATCCTATGAAAACCAGCGGCACCGCTCCCCCGCCACGCCGGTCGTCACCAAGTGGTGACAAGCCGCGCACCGCGCCAGACGAGCGGGGCCGCCCCGGCCTCGTCAATACCCGGAATCATCCCGGGCAGGCGAGCGACCAGAGCGGCCCCGACCCCAGCTCCCCTATTCGGAAACCGGTTCGATCTCGACGGGCGCGACGTCCATCTCGGCGAGCGGAACCATGCGATCCTTGCGGGCATGGTGGTAGCCCCACCACACGACGCCGAAGAGCGGCAGGCCAATGTAGGAGGAGGCAACCTCCCAGACCTGGCCGTGAATGACCGCCTCGTAGTTCTGCCCCGCCATGACCACCAGGCACATGATGAATGCGATGATCGGCCCGGCCGGGAAGAACGGCGAGCGATACGGCAGGTCCTCCAGGCGATACCCCTGCAGCAGGTAGGCGCTGCGGAAGCGAATGTGGCTCACCGCGATACCCAGCCACATGATGATGCCCGAAATGCCGACAATGTTGACCAGCCAAATGTAGGCGTCATTAAAGACGAGCTGCGTCATGAAACCAAACGCCGCCGTCACCGTCGTCACGGCCATCGCGTAGCCGGGCACGCCACCCTTCGTGACCTTCGCGAAGATCGCGGGCGCCTGGTGCTTGAGGGCCATCGAGTGCAGCATGCGCGAGGCCGCGTACAGGCCCGAGTTACCCGCCGACAGAATCGACGTCAGGATGACGGCGTTCATGACGGCCGCCGCCGCGCCGATGCCCATGCGCGCGAAGACAAGCGTGAAGGGCGACTGCGCGACAGCCTCCGTGCTCTCTTCGGCGGCGCTCAGCAGGCTCGGATCCGTGTACGGCAGCAGCGTGCCGATGACCGCGATCGCACCGATGTAGAAGAACATGATGCGCCAGAACACCGTGCGGATCGAGCGCGGCACGTCGCGCTGGGGGTTCTCGGACTCGCCGGCGGCCACACCCACGAGCTCGGTGCCCTGGAAGGAGAAGCCAGCGATCATGAATACCGCGATGACGCCGACGAAACCATTGTGGAAGGGGGCGTCCCCGATCGACCAATTCGACAGGCCCGGCGAGTTCATGCCCATCACCCCGGCGATCATGAACACGCCCGAGATCACGAACACGACGACGATCACGACTTTAATGGCGGCCAGCCAGAACTCTGCCTCACCGTAGACCCGCGCCGACAGCGCGTTGAGCCCGACGACGATCACCAGGAAGGCCACCGCCCATATCCACGAGGGCACAGATGGGAACCAATACGCCATGACCAAGCCCGAGGCCACCAGGTCCGCGGCGACCGTCACCGCCCAGTTGAACCAATAGTTCCACCCCATCGCAAAGCCGAAGGAGGGGGAAATGAACTTCGTGGCGAAGGTCTGGAAGGAGCCCGCGACCGGCTGGTGCGCACTCATCTCACCCAGGGACTGCATGAGGAGCAGCACCATCAGGCCGATCGCCGCGTACGCGAGAAGCGCGCCGCCCGGGCCGGCGTTGGCGACCGTGGCACCCGAGGCCAGGAACAGGCCGGTGCCAATCGCGCCGCCAATGGCGATCATCTGCATGTGGCGCGACGCCAGGCCACGCTTCAACTGTGTGTCGGAGCGCTGCTGCACATCGCTGGCGATGTCATCGGGAGTGGGAGTATCCATCAAGAGGTTCCTCATCTGTCGATCGTGAGTCCCATACTAACCCCAAATTCTTGTGTCGAGATTGGGACGTTCTTTCCTCGATCTTTAACGAGGCCGTGGTTGCTTCACGCTCGCCGCACCGTTTGAGGACGACACGCAGGTCGACCCTTTCAACACTTTCGGGGCAATCTGCCGCAGTTGTGCCCGTGCTCGGCTTGTCGCTCTCCGATGCTCGATCAGGCGGACACAGCCACCCCCAACCCGGTGAGCAACGAGCGAAAGATGCCACGGCCTCGTGTGGTCCACACGCCTCCGCAATTCCTGGTCGCTAGACTAAAATTCTCCCTACGCCTACGAAGGAAGACACCATGACGCACCAACTCGTCAGCATCGGGTGGATGCTGCTCGCTCTCGTCCTGTCGGCCTCCATCGGCCTCGAACGGCAGATCCGGGGAAAGAGCGCCGGTATTCGCACCCAGGCCATCGTGGGCCTGACAGCGTGCCTCATGATGCTCATTTCCAAGTACGGCTTCTCCGACATCCTTATCGATGGCATTACCCGCTACGACCCCTCGCGTGTGGCCTCCCAGATCGTCTCCGGCATCGGTTTCCTGGGCGCGGGCATCATCTTGACCCGCCACGGCGCGATTCGCGGCCTGACGACCGCCGCAACCATCTGGGAGACCGCGGCTATCGGAATGGCGTGCGGCGCGGGCCTATGGTGGCTCGCAATGGCTGGCACCGTCCTGCACTTCATCGTCATCGGCCTGCTCACCCCGCTGGTCCAGTTCATCCTCATGCGCACCAACGGGCACACGATCACGCTGACGGTCCACTACACGCCCGGACACGGAGTCCTGTCCACCTTGCTCACACAGGTCGGCGCTCTGGGTTGGACGGTGTCGGGCGTGTCCACGCACACCGATCGCAACACCTCCACCGCCCGGTTTACCGCTGCGACGCGCCAGGACCTGTCGCGCTCGCTTCTGGTGACCACCCTCGCCGACCTCGACGGCGTCGCTGGCGTCGACATCACCGAAGACGACGACGAGTAAGCGCGCTGCGGGCCCGGACGCTCACGCGCGGCCTCATCGGCCCGACGGGGTGCCCGGACCCCTTCACTGCACACGTGAACCCCACGACTGCGCAGGTTAACCCCTTGGGTGGGTGCTTGGGCCCTTGGATGCGCAGGTTAACCCCTTGGGTGGCAGTGTGGGCGGGGTTGCCCATGCTCCACCTGTAGGGCCCAGCTGCGCATCAAGGGGTTAACGCTGCCAGGTCTCCGGGGGTGGTTCCGTTATCGGCCCCGTTGCCAGCGTCGGCCTCGCCGGCGAAAGTGTGACGAGGCCTGGGCCACTTTGTGCGTGTGTGCGCGACTAGTGCGTGGCGGCCCCGTTGCCAGCGTCGGCCTCGCCGGCGAAAGTGTGACGAGGCCTGGGCCACTTTGTGCGTGTGTGCGCGACTAGTGCGTGGCGGGCGTTCGTTGCCAGCGTCGGCCTCGTCCTCGCGCGCGTGCGTGCGTGCTTGCCGGCATGGCTCGCGGGATAGGTGGCGTGATCGGCCCGATGGGGGAGTACTTGGGCCCTTGGATGCGCAGGTTAACCCCTTGGGTGGCAGTGTGGGCGGGGTTGCCCATACTCCACCTGTCGGGTCCAGCCGCGCAGGAACGGGTAAGGGCTACCAGTAAAGGGGCCCGCGGCTTGTGCCGCGGACCCCTTTACTGAGCGTTAGTCAGCCGAAGGCTCACACCTGAGGACTGTAGGGGTTCTGAGGCTGCTCGCCCGTCTGCCCCTGCTGGTTCTGCTGACTCTGAGCCGTCTGCCCGAACGGCTGCTGACCGTACTGGGGCTGACCGGCCTGCTGGGTCGGGTACCCCTGCTGGGGCTGAGCACCAAACTGACCCTGCTGGGTCGGGTAGGCCTGCTGGCCCTGGAAGCCCTGCGGCGCGGAGTAGCCCTGCTGGGGCTGAGCACCAAACTGACCCTGCTGGGTCGGGTAAGCCTGCTGGCCCTGGAAGCCCTGCTGACCCTGCTGCCCCATCTGGTTGAGCAGGGCAGGCGTCGTATCCAGAGGGGCGACATTACCCTGCTTAAGCTCGAGAAGCAGAATGACACCGGCAGCGCCAAGACAGAGCCCGAAGAAGGAGAACATGTAGAAGCCCATCAGCATGTAATCGAAGTCCCCGACCTTACTGACGAAGTAGAGCGTCTCGATCAACGTCATGAGCGCGAGGAGAACCGAGCCCGCACCCACCGAGATGAAGGCCCACTTCTGGTTCGTCAGCCAGTAGGCGACGCCCAGGCCGACGTTAATGAGCAGCAGCAGCAGGAAGGTAACCGGGAACCAACTCTCTAGGCCGAGGAGCGAGTACGTCCTCCAAACGCCATCAACGTAGGGAAGAATCATCGAGATCAAGAGGAACAGCGATGCTGCCGCAATACCGATCAGAGAATAGGTCGCGCGAACGGAACGGCCACTCACCTTGCCGGTCTGTGCGACTACCGCGTTCTGGAACTGGCTAAATGCCGAGTTTGCGGCAGCGCCAAGCTGCTGGGCGGCAACACCAAGCTGCTGGCCAGCAGACTGGCCGGGCTGAGCCTGCTGTCCAGGCTGGCCGTACTGGGGCTGGCCGTACTGGGGCTGGCCGGGCTGAGCCTGCTGGCCATACTGGGGCTGGCCGAACTGCGCACCCTGCTGGCCGTACTGGGGCTGGCCGGGCTGAGCCTGCTGGCCGTACTGGGGCTGACCGAACTGTGCACCCTGCTGGCCGTACTGGGGCTGGCCGGGCTGAGCCTGCTGGCCGTACTGGGGCTGACCGAACTGCGCACCCTGAGTGGATGCGGTCGACTCACCCTGCGCGGGCGCAGCCTGCTCGGGCTGAGCAGCAACGGGGTTGGCGATGCTTTCGTCGCGAGCGGCCTCGTTGATAGAGTGCTCGAGATCCTCGTCCGACGGCGCTGCGTCCACGGGGGCCTGCACGACAGGCTGCTCAGGCTCGGCCGCGGGCTGCTCGGATGTGGATTCCTCGGCGACAACCTCGACAGGGTCTGCCTGCGCGGCGGGGGGCTGAGCGGGAACGACGCCCTGGTCGGCGAGCCACTGCTTCAGGGCAGGGTACAACGCCGGATGGGTCGCAACGTAGGGTCGCAGATCCTCGCGCGCGGCAGTAATGTCTGCGAGGTCCTGCGGGCTCAGCGCGGGATTGCTCATGTCAGCAGCAGTGAGCTGCGACGGATCGATGGTGCTCATCTGTATTCCTCTCGCACCCGAAAGTGCACTTCCTGATGGCGAACAACCAATTGTATCGTGTGACGCACACGCCTGGTCAAGACGTTCACAGGGCGGGACGCGAGGGAAACAAAAGACCCGGCCCCTTACGGGACCGGGTCTGTGGTGGTAGCGGGGACAGGATTTGAACCTGCGACCTCCGGGTTATGAGCCCGGCGAGCTACCGAACTGCTCCACCCCGCGTCGGTGGTTAAAAGCTTACCACTAGGGTCAAGACAGGTCAAACAAAGCGGCCGTGAGCTACCTCTCCCAACGGAACTCGTTCTCGGTTGATCGACGGTTATTGGCCACAAGGAGCCACATCGCGACGCCGATGCCGACCCAGGTCACGACCCACATGAAAAAGACCCGTACCTCCATTACGCGCTGCTCGTATGCGACCTCGTTGCCCGACAGGTCCGGGAGCGGAGGAACCATCAGGTCGTACCAATGCCCGCCGTGAGCAACCGCGAGGATGGGATCGGCGACGAAGGCCGTAACCACGAGGATGCCGGCGGCGGCAAGACGACATCGGTTGCGTCCCTTGACCAGAGCTAGAGCCGTCAACACGATCAGCAGGACATCAAAGGCAGCCCAGAACCAGAAGTGCCCCGACGCAAATCTCTCCAGATAGAGGTGTAATCGCACGAAGTCGTCCGGGATGAAGCGTTCAGCCAGGTGAATACTCCACGCGACCAGCAGGATCACCAGCCCCAGGCGCGTTCCTCGCGACAGCGGCATACGCGCGGCGCCAGCGTATCCGGTCCCTGCAGCTTCCACGGCGGGTTCTCCTCCGGGGCTGTCCTGGTGTCGAGGCTGCGTCGCACTCATGTTCTCTCCTTCCCGCCTACCGGCTCCTACACCCATAGCATACGGAACATACAACGCGTCACGTTCACTCCTTCCCTGCGTGCAGATGCAGCGCGCCCGGCCTGCAACCCACGAGGATGCCAGGCCGGGCGCGTGGAGCACGCAGCGAGAGGCTATGAGCCACTCTGCGCGTCAGCCGATGCTGACGGCGCTGGCGCCGCGTCCGTAGCTGACGGACTCGGGCTAGGCGCGGGCACGGCACCAGAAGAAGCACCGCCCAGCGCGGTCTGCGCCGCCTCGGCGCGGTTCAGCGCATCGTGCAGGCGGTTCTGGGCCTCACCGTATGCCGTCCAGTCGCCCTTGCTCATCGCGGCGTCCGCATCGCGCAGCGCCTGACCCGCGTCGGACACGGCCTGGCTCAGCTGCGCGGACGGGTCACCCGAGACGGAGGCACCGGACTGTCCCCCGCTGTCGCCAGCCGGTGTTGAAGGCCTGGTCGTCGCGGCCGTCCCGTCGTCTGCGACGAGCTGGCGCAGGGACTCCTCGAGGGTGGGCGCGAAGCCGACCTTGTCGCCGAAAGCCGTCAGGACGGAGCGCAGCACGGGGTAGGACGCGGATCCGGTGCCCTGGACATAGACGGGCTGGACGTAGAGCAGGCCGCCACCCACGGGCAGGGTCAGCAGGTTGCCTCGGATGACGGTCGAGTCAGCCTGGTTGAGCAGGTTCAGCTGGGTGGCGATCTTCTCGTCGGAGTCGTACTTGTTCTGGACCTGGCCGGGGCCGGGCACGGTCGTCGACGAGGGCAGGGCCAGCAGGCGGAGCTTGCCGTAGCCCTCGCGCACCTCGCCGGGGGTGTTCCCCGTCTCGGAATCGACCGCGAGGAAGCCAGCCATGGCCTCGCGACGGCCCTCACCGCCGCCACCGGGCACGAACACGGAGGTCAGCGAGAACTCGGCGCTCTCCTGGCCGGGCATCTGCATGGTCAGGTAGTACGGGGGCTGGAGCGAGGTCGGGGCGGACACGCGGTTGCCGTTGGCGTCGGTGCGCTGGGCGGCGGAGGCGGACGCGTCCCCGTAGGTGGAGGTTTCCTCGGCCAGGCGCCAGCGGTCGCCGCCCGAGTAGAAGCCAGCCGCGTCGGTGACGTGGTAGGTAGCCAGCAGGTTGCGCTGGACCTTGAACATGTCCTCTGGGTAGCGCAGGTGGCTCATGAGGTCGCCGGAGATGGCGGACATGGGCTCGACGCTGCCGGGGTAGATCTTTTCCCAGGTGCGCAGGATCGGGTCCTGGTCGTCCCAACGGAACAGGCGCACAGAGCCGTCGTAGGCGTCGACGACGGCCTTGACGGAGTTACGCATGTAGTTGATCTTGTTGTTCTGGACGTACTGGCCCACCTGCGTGGACTGGGAGTCCACGGTCGCGTCCGAGAGGGACTCGTGCTGGGAGTAGGGGTAGTTGTTCGTGGTCGTGTAGGCGTCGACCACCCACACCAGGCGCTTGGGGGTCGAGGCGTCCCCGTCCATGTCGACGACCGCCGGGTAGGCGGACTGCTCGAGCGTCAGGTAGGGGGCGACCTTGGACACGCGCTGGAGTGGGTCGCGGTCGTAGAGGATTTGCGAGGCCTCGTTGGTCTGGGAGGAGAAGAACAGGTCGGTGGACCCGAACTTGATGGCGTACAGGAGCTTGTTCCACGTGTTACCCACGGAGGGGCCGCCGTTGCCGGTGAAGGTCGTGGAGACCTGGCCGCCGACCGCGGTGTCATCCGGGTAGTCGAGTTCCTGGGGTGCCGCCCCCTCGGGGGCGCCGACGATGGAGTACGTGGGCGAGCCGGGGCTAAAGTAGACGCGCTCCTCGTAGTCACCCATTTCGCCCACCGACGGCACGGACTGCTCCCAGTAGGAGGGCAGGCCGTCGCTGGTCAGCTGGTTGCCGTAGGCGGCGACCGCACCGAAGCCGTGCGTGTAGACGGTGTGCTGGTTGACCCAGGTCTGCTGCTCGGCGGACAGGCCGGACAGGTTGAGTTCGCGCACGGAGATGACAGTGTCGCGGCGCTCGCCGCCCACGTCGTAGCGGTCGACCTTCATGCCGGAGTTGAAGCCGTAGTACAGGCGGGACTGCTGGAGCTGCTGGACGGTCTTCGTGATGACCTTGGGGTCGAGGAGGCGCACCTGGGAGGTCAGGGCCTCGTTGTCGAACTGGCCGGCCGAGGCCGTGGTGGCCGCGTCGTAGTTGGTCTGGTAGTCGACGTCGTCGAGGCCGTAGGCGGCCAGGGTTGCGTCGATGTTGCGCTGGATGTAGGGCGATTCGAGGGTGCGCTGGTTGGGGCGCACGCGGAACTGCTCGATGAGCGCGGGGTATGCCCCACCCAGGATCAGGGCCGCGATGACGGTGACGGCGACGCCCGTGACGGGCAGGCGCCAGGTGCCGCGGAACGCAGCGACGACGAAGAGGGCGGCGACCAGGAAGGAGATGACCGCCAGGATCGAGTGGGCGGGCAGGGTCGCGTTGATGTCAGAGTACATGGCGCCGTGGATGGAGCCCGTATCCGAGGTGAGCAGTTCGTAGCGGCCCAGCCAGTAGTTGATGCCGATGAAGACGGACAGCGTGGCTGCCATCAGGCCGGTCTGCAGGCGCGCGTGCTTGGAGGCGTGGGGGCGCGGAGCCAGTCGGATCGTCCCGTAGAGGTAGTTGACCACGAGGGCGGCGGCCAGGCCGATGCCGGTGACCGCCATCAGGAAGGAGACGAGCACCTTGATCGCGGGCAGAACGAAGACGAAGAAGGAGATGTCCAGGCCGAACTGGGGGTCGACCTGGTCGAAGGAGGAAGCGTTGAGGAACTGCAGCAGGGTGCGCCATTCGGTGGCCAGGCGAGCGCCGTTCGTGAAGCCGAAGAAGAGCGCGACGGCCCAGAAGGCGAAGCGCCGCACGGGTTCGAGTGCTTCCTGATAGGCGCGCAGCGAGGCGGAGGCCTGCCCGCGCGTGGAGGAGGCGCGGTGGCGATAGGCGTAGGCCATGGAGAAGTACAACAGGCCGGTCGCAACCACCATGCCGACCGCGAAGAGGCCGATGTGAGCCCCCCACTGGGTCAAGATGACGCGGGTGGCGCTCATCTGGCGGAACCACAGGATCTCCGTCCAGACGATGGAGGCACCGTAGATGACGCCGATGATGGCGATGAGCGCGGTAACCGTGATCGCGCCGGGGCCGGGCTTGCGCAGCTTCACCTCGACGTGTGGCGTTCGCGGCCCTCGTGGTCGGCGCGGCTCATCGGATCCGAAGACCGAAAATGGGAAGCTCACAGCAATCCTCTCTGTTAAACCGAAAGCTAGGTCCCAGTCTACCGGCGGGCACGTTGTTCTTCGTTGCTGTCTTGTCCGCTCTCCGTGAGATTATGGGGTTATGACTGTTGAGATGATGCCGAGTGCGCGACAGATCGCGCTGGCCAACGTAGTTGTTGATATTGAGAAGGGTGCCGCCCGGGTTGGGTGGGACCACGCGCCTTCCATTTACGCGCTGGTTCCCACGGCGATGCTGCTCGCCGATCCGAATCTGCCGTCCGACATCGCCGATCAGCTCCGAAGCGGGTGGGACGGCTCGGAGGATCACCTGAGTGCCATCATTCAGGAGGATCTGGACACTGACGACGTGGAGCAAGTTCTCGCCCACCTCGCCTGGCCCGAGGCCGTCCCGGGCGCCGCGATCACCGTCGAACGCATCGTGGTTCCCCCGGAGGTGGAGGACGAGGCCCCCGAGGACCCGGAGGAGGCCCTGGAGTTCATTTCCAATCACCCCTCGCGCACGGACGTGCGCCTGGCGGTGGGTGTCATGCGTACCGGCGAGTCCTGGTGCGCGCTGCGCACGCGCCCCTTCGACTCCGACGACAAGGTCGGGCAGGGCTCCGCGCTGGTCCCCGCCCTCGTTGAGGCACTGCGCGCGTCCCTCGAGCCGGTGACGGAGGAGGAAGCCTGAGAGCATAGAGGAGGCCCCGGCCTCGTCCGGACCAGATGGACGAGGCCGGGGCCCTTGTGCACCCACCTGACGAAAGCCGGTGGGCGGGCTTGAGAGCGCCCCGCGCTACTGGCAGGTCGGCAAGGTTGCGCCGTTGCCTTCCGCGATCGTGGCGACGGCGGTGGCGGCTTCGGACAGGTTGGAGACCTTCACGACGCGCAGACCGTCGGGGACATGCCCGACGACTTCGGAGCAGTTGTCGGAGGGGGCCAGGAACCACTGGGCGCCGTCGTCGTGGGCGCCCCACATCTTTTGCTGGATGCCGCCGATGGGGCCGACCTGGCCGTCGAAGGACATCGTGCCGGTGCCGGCGATGGCGTTGCCGCCGGTCATGTCGCCGGGGGTGAGGCGGTCGATGATGCCCAGGGAGAACATCATGCCGGCGCTGGGGCCGCCGACGCCGTCGAGGTTGAAGGAGATGTCAACGGGCAGCTCCGGGGTGACGGACAGGTAGATGCCGAGCTTGGACCCGCTTTCGGTGGCGGAGGCGGCGATGGAGTCGAAGGAGACGTCGCGCACCACGCCGTCGCGCTCGATGGTGAGGGTCATGTGGCTTCCGGCGGGCACCGTGCGCATGAGTGTGAAGGGCAGTGAGGCGTGGGTGATCTCGTGGCGCGTACCGTCGGGCGTTGTGATCGCTTGGAGGATGTCGCCCTGCTGGACGATGCCGTCCGCGTTGGAGCCCTCCGTGGCGCCTTCGATCGTGACGGTCGCGGGGACGTCCCAGCCGAGGTATTCGAGGGCGGCGACCTGAGAGGTGGTCTGCGAGTTGCGCATCATGGCGGACTGGGCATCGCTGATTTCGTTGTACGTGGTCCCCGAGGGGTAGACCGATTCGTAGTCGACGATCTTGGAGTGAGAGTCGAAGTAGGCCATGAGCAGCTGGGCGAAGTTCAGGCGATTGCCGGGCCCACCCGATTCGGAGACGGTGACCATGCGCAGCTGGCCCTGGCCGGGCTTCGCCTTGGCGGTGACTGACGCCGATTGGGCGTCGTCGAGCTGGACCTCCTCCCCCGTCGTGGGGTCAGTGCCTTCGATGGCAATCATCGGTTCGCCGTTGGCGGAACCCAGCACGTTGAAGGTTGGGCCGGGGCTGGAGACCACGAAGGGGACGGGCACCCACAGGAGGATGACCGCCATTGCAAGCATCGCCAGGAATGCTGTGATGATCCTCCATCTGCGCATGGGGCTCTCGCGGTCAGCCTCCTCATGCAGGTCGGGCTCGCCGTCAATTCTCGAGGTCATCTCAGTTTCCTTCACCGTGCTATTGTGTCGCACCAGCGTGGGCAGCGCACGCCCGCCCTTATGCTCTCAGCGTTTTCGCAGGGTTTTGTCAGCCCGATTCAACGCCTGCCAGCTAGTCTGTGGCCATGAATGACAATGAGTCTGGCACCCCCTTTGAGGATTTTCTGCGCTCTCTCCTGGGAGACGAGGCCGCCGCCGAGGCAGCCCGTGCCCTTGAGGCCCAGGGCTTCGACCCCGCCAACCTGCCCCCGGAGTTTTCGGATCCGGCGCGCATGAAGGCGGCGCTGGGACAGTTCCAGTTCCTGATGAACACGACGGCTGGCCCGGTGAATTGGCGGGTCGTGGAGGATAGCGCGAAGCAGGCGGCATACGTCAGCGGCGACCCCTCCCCCACGGCGACCGAGGCTGAGGCGGCGCGTCAAGCGATGACAATTGCGGACCTGTGGCTCGACGCCGTCACTGATTTCGCATCCGGGCCGGTGACGCGCGACGTGTGGAGCAAGGTCGCCTGGGTCGAGCACACGATCCCCACGTGGAAGCGCATCTGTGAGCCCGTGGCGCTGAACGTGTCGCGCGCCCTGTCGGGGGCGTTGTCCGAGCAGTTCGGTGAGGGTGCCGAGAGCGACGTTGCCCTGCCGGACGGGATGGCGGCCATGCTCGGCAAGACGCAGGAGATGATGCCGCGTCTGTCGGCGATGATGTTCTCCGCGCAGCTGGCCCGCGCGCTGGGCGCTTTGGCCGGGGAGTCCTTCGGCACTTTCGACACGGGCATTCCCCTGTCGGATACCTCGCACGCGGCTCTGCTGCCCCACAACGTCGCGCAGTTCGCCGACGGCTTGGATGCTCCTTTCGAGGAGGTGCGCCAGTTCCTGGCGGTGCGTGAGGCCGCCCATCGGCGCTTGTTTGCCTCGGTTCCGTGGCTGGAGGGCGATCTGGTGCGCGCGGTCGAGCGCTACGCCTCCCAGATCGCAATCGACACGGAGGCGATTGCGCAGGCAGCGCGCTCGGTGGATCCCTCGGATCCGCAGTCCGTGGAGTCGGCGCTCAGCGGCGGCGTGTTCGCGCTGTCGACCACGCCGGATCAGCGCCGAGCGCTGACACGCCTGGAGACGATGTTGGCCCTCATCGAGGGGTGGGTCGAGGTCGTCACGGCCCGCGCGACGCTGCCCTATCTGCCCCACGCGGACGCGCTGCGCGAGATGATGCGTCGCCGCCGCGCGTCGGGCGGCCCGGCAGAGGAGATTCTGGGCTCCCTGATGGGCCTCAAGATGCGTCCGCGCCAGGCGCGCGGCGCCGCCGAGATCTTCACGCTCGTGGAGGCGGACGGCGGTCGCGACGCCCGCGAGGCGCTGTGGTCGCACCCGGATATGGTGCCCTCGGACACCGAGCTGGCCACGCCTGACACGTTCCTGACGCTACGCCGGGCGGCGGCCGAGGAGGACGCGGATATTGACGCCGCGCTCAATTCACTGCTTGATGGCACGCTCGGCTGGGCAGAGGGTCTGGAGCCCGGGGACGAGGCCGGGGCAGGGTCGGACGCGTCGGCTCCGAAGGCTCTCGGCTCGGAGGACGACGACACAGACACGCGCGAATCGGAATGATCTGACAAGTTATCCACAGATTTTTCAAAACGCTGCGCAGTGAACCTACACGGGTTCATGATGATCTCAACAGGCATGAAACAAAGGAGATCATCATGAACCTGGCACCCCACACTGCGATCCTGTGGCGCGGCCCCGGCGCCGTGCGAATCGGCGGCGACCGCTCCCGTTACGTGTTGCTCGATGACCTGCATGCAGGCGACCAAATCTGGCTGAGCAACCAGGCGCGCTCACCTCGCTCCCCCGAGCCCACCACGGCCTCGCCCGAGCTCATCGCGGCGCTGCGCCGCGCGCACCTGATCGACCAGGAGGACAGGCGCGCCCCGCTGCGCATGGGGGTCCTCGGTGCCGTTCCCGCCGCCGCGCTCGCGCTGCGAGCCCTGGCCGATACGCTCCTTCTCTCGCTCGCGGTCGACGCCGACCAGCTCGTGGACAAAGACTGGGACCGCGTCTTCGGCGGCTCCTTCACCGGAACGCCGCGCGACCGTGCGATTCGGCGCGAGCTTGCGCCCCTCATTGCCCTGCCGTCCCTCCACTATCAAGGAGACGTCGACATGGCGCTCGTGTGCGCCGACCGCGTCGTCGATCCCGGCGTTCCCTTCGAGCTGACGATCCACGACACGCCGCACCTCATCGTGACCCGCGGCGAACACTCCTACGAGGTCGGGCCCTTCGTCATTCCCGGCATCACCCCGTGCTACCAGTGCGCCGAGCACGCACGCGCCCAGGAGGACCCTTTCCACCTCACACACCTGCGCGAGCTCACCGACTGGCCGCTGGGGACCCTGCCGATGCTGGCCCACTACGCCGCTGCTCTGCGCGTGGCGCGCCTGATCCGCGACTTCGCGTCGGGTGCGCTGACGACGCAGCTGTGCACCGAAGTCGCAACGATTGACGAGGACGGGACGATCACCGTGGAACGCACCGCCCCCGCGCCCGAGTGCGTGTGCGGGATCACCGGGCTGGCCTGCTAGGCTCCCTCGTCGACGACGACCTCCTCGCCGCGGACCAGCGCCAACACGGGGGCCGCGAAGCGCTGCACCTTGACGTCGCCGATGCCGCGAATGACGCGCAGCTGCGTCGTGTTCTTCGGCATCGCCACGGCAATGTCACGCAGCGTCTGATCCGTGAAAACAGCAAACGGGGGCACGCCCGCCTGGCGCGCGACCTCCAATCGCCAGGCCTTGAGGCGCCCAAACAGCTCGATCGCCTGGGGCGAAGCCTCCTCCTCGAACGCCTTGTTCGCCGCTCGGGTGGAGGGGCGCCCCTTCTTTTTCGGAGCGCCAACGGGGCGTTCATCCGGCCAAATTCCGTCGAGCAGGCGGCTCCGCTTCCGTTTACCCCGCCCATCGGCTCCCCGCGAGCGCGCCCAGGACAGGGTCAGCAGGTCGCGGGCTCGCGTGACGGCGACGTAGAGCAGGCGGCGCTCCTCCTCGCGTGCCGCGGGGGTCTTCGCGTAGGAAATGGGCAGGAGACCCTCGGAGAGGCCGACCAGGAAGACGGCGTCCCATTCGAGACCCTTGGCGGCGTGGATCGTGGCCAGCTCGACGCCGGCCTTGTCGGGTTCGACCTGGTAGGCGATCCTCTCGTCGAGCTCGGCGACGAAGCCCGCGAGCGTGGCGGCCTTCGAATCGTCGGCCCACCCGACGATGGCGTTCATGTTCGACCAGCGTTCCGATCCCGCCTGACCCGAGGGGGCCTCGGGCGACCAGCCGACGCCGGAGAGCACGTCGCGCACGACCTCGCCGAGCGCACCCTCTTCCGAGGCCGCCGCTGCGGTGCGCAGGCGCGAGATCGCGGTACGCACGTCGTCGCGGGCGAAGAAAGGCTTGCCTGCGGCGACGGCGACGGGGATGCCCCGGTGCCCCAACGCCTCCTCGAACACCTGGGATTGGCCGTTCGTGCGCATCAGGACGGCGATGTTGTGGGGCTGGACGCCCCCGGCGATCAGGTCGGCGATCTGCGCGGCGACGCCCTGGGCCTCAGCATGGTCGTCCTCGTAGGTCCAGTAGCCGACGTGGGGTCCCCCGTCGCGCTGGCTGGACAGACGCACCGTGCCTTCTCGCTGGGTGGCGCGGGACAGCACATCGTTGGCCAGGGTGACGATCTGCGGGGTCGAGCGGTAGTCGCGGGTCAGCTCGATGACGCGGGCACCCGGGTGCTTGCGCCCAAAGCCGGTCAGGTAGTCCGGGGAGGCGCCCGTGAAGGAGTAGATGGTCTGCGCGACGTCGCCGACGACGCACACGTCGTGGCGCCCACCCAGCCACAGGTCGAGGAGGCGCGCCTGGAGGAGGTTGACGTCCTGGAACTCGTCGACCACGAAGGAGCGATACTGCTTGCGCACGATGGAGGCGACGTCGGCGCGCTCTTGGAGCATGCCGCACAGGTAGATGAGGATGTCCTCGAAGTCGATGACGCCGCGCTCGTTTTTCGCGTCCTCGTACACGTCGAGGAGGCGGGCCATGTCGGCCGCGTCCAGCCCGGCCGGGACGTCGCGGTGTAGGCGCGCCACGCGCGAGGCGTAGTGTGCCGAATCGATCATGGAGACCTTGGCCCACTCGACCTCGGCGGCGATGTCGCGCACGTTCGTGCGGTCGATCGTGATGCCCAGGCGCGCTGCGGAGGCGGCGACCAGGGACGCCTTGTGCGGGACGATGTCGGGCAGGGGGCCGCCCACGACGGTGGGCCAGAAGTGGCGCAGCTGGCGAAGCGCCGCGGAGTGGAAGGTGCGCGCCTGGGCCTTGGGGACGCCAAGTTGGGCCAGGCGGTGGCGCATCTCGAAGGCCGCGCGCTGCGTGAACGTCACGGCCAGCACGTTGGAGGGGTCGAAAGCCCCCACGGCCGCACCGTAGGCGATGCGATAGGTGATTGCCCGTGTCTTACCCGTTCCGGCGCCGGCGAGGACGGCGAGTGGCCCGGCGACCTGCGTGGCGACGGATCGCTGGTCGGGGTCTAGGGCGTCAAGCAATTCCTCGGGGCTCATGCGCCCATTGTCGCATCGCCTGCCCTCAGTTGCGTCCCGTGCCCGCAGGCCCGCTGGGCAGCTCGGCGCCGTACCATTCCCGAAGAAGCGCGTAGGCGATGGAGGCTCGTCCCGGCGCGCTGATCTCGCCCGATTCCAGCGCGCGCGTGAGCTCGGCTCGGCTGTAGAAGCGCGTCCACTCGATCTCGACGCCGTCGGCCTGCGGGGTCGGCCGCGCGTGGACGGTGCGCGCGCGGTATCCCATCATCTGGGAGCGCCCGAAAGGCCACGGCTGGGTGGCCACGTAGGTCGGCGCCTCGATCTCGACGCCCGCCTCCTCGGCGACCTCGCGGGCAACCGTCACGTCCGGGGACTCCCCGGCCTCGACGTACCCGGCGATGATCGAGACGAAGCCCGGCTTCCACGCGGCGTTATGCGCCAGCAGCACGCGCCCGTCGTGATCCTCGACCAGGACGATGACCGCGGGGTCCTGGCGAGGGTACTCGAGGCGGTCGCAGGCCTGACAGCGCGCCGCCCAGCCGCCCGATTCCAGGCGCACGGCAGAGGCGCAGCGCCCACAGAACCGGTAGTCGCGATGCCAGCCCGCCAGCGCGACCGCGGTCAAGGCCACGGCGGCCTCGTCCCCCGTCAGCTGCCACCCCACCGCACGCAGGTGCTCCCAACGGCCCTCCACCTGCTCGCGGCTCGCCTCGAGCGCGACGACAGCTCGGCCGCGGGCCACCCCGATGAACGAGGCCTGGGCACCGTCGAGCACTCGCGTGACCTCGCCCGCACCGAAGCGTCGCAGGGCGGGAGTATCCGAGGAGGGCGCCACGGCCTCGTCCAGGAGGACGAAGCCGGCGGGATCGACGACGATGGCATCAGCCTCGCCAGTGCGCACGAGCGCGACGGGGGCCACTGACTCACGCATCGCGACCGCGGGATCGACGTGACCGCGAACGAGAGGTAGATCAAGACTCATAACTCCACGGTAACGCGGTGGGCTACCCTAGGCACTATGACAACTACAGTTTCGCGTGCCGATGGGCGCACCCCCTCCCAGCTTCGTCCCGTCTCCATCACCCGCGGTTGGTCGGGTACCGGCGAGGGCTCGGTCCTCATCGAATTTGGCAACACCCGCGTCCTGTGCGTGGCTTCTTTCACCGAGGGCGTGCCCCGTTGGAAGCGCGACTCGGGCGAGGGCTGGGTGACCGGCGAGTACTCGATGCTCCCGCGCGCCACCGAGCAGCGCTCCTCGCGCGAATCCGTCAAGGGCAAGGTCGGCGGACGCACCCAGGAAATCTCGCGTCTCATCGGCCGCTCCCTGCGCGGCATCGTCGACGTGACCGCGCTCGGCGAGAACACGATCGTCCTGGACTGCGACGTTCTGCGCGCCGACGGCGGCACCCGCACCGCGGCGATCACGGGCGCCTACGTGGCCCTCGCCGACGCGGTGAGCTGGGCCAAGGAGCAGGGTATCCTCAAGCCCTCCGCGAAGGTCCTCACCGACTCGATCTCCGCGATCTCCGTGGGCGTCATCGACGGCACCCCCATGCTGGACCTGCCCTACGTTGAGGACGTGCGCGCTCAGACCGACATGAACGTCGTGCAGACGGGCGATGGCCGTTTCATCGAGGTGCAGGGCACCGCCGAGCACGCGCCTTTCAACCGCGACGAGCTGAACGAACTGCTGGACCTGGCGACCCTTGGTAACGCCCAGCTGGCGGCGGCCCAGAAGCTCGCGCTCGAGGCTCCCCTCATGGAGCGCGTCGAGGTGGCCCCGTGAGCGCGCGCCTGATCTTCGCGACCTCCAACGCGCACAAGGTCGAAGAGCTCGAGGCCATCCTGGCCCCCGCGTGGGAGGGCTTCGAGGCCGGATGCGTGGCGCGCATGAGCGACTTCGACGTGGCTTCCCCGGTCGAGGACGGGGTGACATTCGAGGAGAACTCGCTCATCAAGGCCCGCGCCCTGGCTCGCGCCACCGGCCTGGCTGCCATCGCCGACGACTCCGGTATCACGGTGGATGTGCTGGGCGGAGCGCCCGGCATCTTCTCCGCGCGCTGGGCTGGCTCCCACGGGGATGACGCAGCCAACCTGCGGCTGCTCCTCGAGCAGCTGTCGGACGTGCCCGACCGCCACCGCGGCGCTGCCTTCGTCTCGGCGGCCGTCCTGGTGACCCCCGATGGGCGCGAGTTCGTCCAGCGAGGCGAAGTGCGCGGCACCCTGACACGCTCCCCGCGCGGCGAGGGCGGGTTCGGCTACGACCCGATTTTCGTCCCCGACGGATTCGAGATCACGACCGCGCAGATGAGCCCTGAGGAGAAGAACGCGATCAGCCACCGCGGCATCGCCTTCCGCGCACTCATGCCCCACATCGTGGACTACCTGCGCGGCTGAGCACCACACACAAATGTGCCGGGCACCCGAGGGTGTCCGGCACGTGTGTAGTGCGCCCGAGGGCGCTCCTTCAGCGGGCGACGAGGTTCCCGAAGAAGGTACGGTCCATCGAGAACTGCAGGGGGTTGCGCTGTTGGCACGACCTACCGTGATGGGCCAGACGACGAAGGAGTGATGCGACAAAACGAGACATGATGTGCTCCTCTTTGAGTACGGGCGATGGATCTGTCACCGCGTCGCGTCTATGATCTCGCAGTTTCGCGGTATTCTCCATCGATTCTTTCTAATTGACGGGTGAAGTCTGCCTTACGGACTTTCCCTTGACGTACCTTGATGAACCGTTGACTCTCGCGAGTGGATCGCCTTAATTTATGTGGCGTCCAATAGTCAACAACGGGGCCAACCCGAACCAATGCGACGACGCCTCAGCGTGCGCGCGCCAGGCGGGAGCGCCGAGGCAGGTACCGGCGCACGTCGAAGAAGCGCAGGACCTGCATGATGCGACGCGCCAGGCGGTCGCGCACGCGCCAGATCATGGTGCATCCAACCCCGATGAAGATGGCGTTGGTGAGGAAGGAGGGCCAGGCCCCGGTGGAGGCACAGGCCATGGCCAGCAGGATGCAGCTGGAGACGTTCAGGGAGTGGTAGCGCAGGGAATCGGGGGCGAAGCGCTTGGAGGAGACGAGGTAGTAGGCGGCGATGGAGGCGGCGGCGCCAATCCATCCGAGGATAACAATTGCCAGGTGCGAGATGGTCATGGCTAGAATTATTCCCCCTCAGCTAGTCAAGCACAATTGAATGGTTCTATAGTTATCTTGCAGTTTCGCTTAACAATGGAGTGTGCATGGACATCGACCCTCGACGCCTACCCTTCCTTCTATCGGTAGCGCGCGAAGGCGGCATCGTCGCCGCCGCTGACATCCTCATGGTCTCCCCCTCGGCGGTCTCCCAGCAGATCCAAAAGCTTGAGGAGGAGGTGGGCCTCAAACTCGTCGAGCGCACGACGTCGGGCGCGATCCTGACCCCCGCCGGCACCATCGTCGCCGAGGCCGGGGAACGCATCAACTCCAACATCGCCGAGGCCCTCAAGGCCCTGCGCCCGCTCACCGGACAGGTGACGGGCACGGTGACCCTCGGCGCTTTCCTGACGATCTGCCGGTCAACGCTAATCCCGGCCCTGCCCGACCTCACAGACGCACTGCCCGGCATCGACCTGCGTATCGAAGAGACGGAGGAGACCCCCGGCATGGCCGCGCTACGCACGGGCCACTTCGACATCCTCGTCATCGAGCGCGACGAGAATCCGGGTCTGGCCCCGCGCGGTTACACGGACATTCCGTTCATCGACGAGCCGTGGGTGCTCGTCACCCCCGACTCCGCTCCCCCGATTCGCTCAATCGAGGACCTGGCGGACCTGACGTGGCTGCGCGTCAACCCGGGCTCCAGCGGCGGCCACGTCATGCGCCGCATCACCAATGCCTTCCCGGACACACGCTGGGCACCCCACCTGTACACGACGTACGAGGCCGCCCGTTCCCTCGTGCGCGCACGCGCGGGATCGACGATTCTTCCGGCGATGGCGCTCGCCGGGGCACACACGAGCGGCATGAGGGTCACGCCCCTGCCCTCGCTGGGCACGCGCAAGATCCTGCTGCGACACAAGAACCACGGGTGGAGCGAGGCGGGCGGGCCCGCACGCGTCGTCGCCTTCCTCGCCGAGTGGCAGCGACACAACGCCTACTCCGCGCAGACGGACTGACGCGCGAGAAAACCCCGGCCTCGTGGAGGCCGGGGTAATTCTCAGGGGTCACAGGGCGACGACCAGCCCGGCCGCCGCGAAGTCGAGCGGGCCCATCCATGTCTGGCGCACCTCGGCGGCGACCCGGTCGCGTGGAGTCCACGGCTGGATGTGGGTGGCGATCATGCGCCCGACCCCAGCACGGGTCGCGAGCGTGCCCGCCCGCACGCCGTCCATGTGCATGTTGGGTTCGGTCTCATCCGTCGTGAAGCCGACCTCGCTCAGGAGCACGTCGGCCCCGCGCGCGCCCTCGACGATCGAGTCGCACAGGTCGGTGTCACCCGTGTAGAACAGGGTGACGCGTCGCGAGGGGTCTTCCTCCGAGGGACCTTCGATGCGCAGGCCGAAGGCTTCCACCGGGTGCAGGGCTCGGAAGGGGCGAATAACGAGGGACCCCACCTCGTAGGTGCTGCCCTGTGCAAGCTGCGTGAACGCGAATTCGCCGTCGTAGGACTCGCACTCGGGAGCGCCCTCAATCTGGCGCACGCGGTGCATCGTCTCGGCCGGCCCGAACAGGGACACGGGCCGAAGGGCGCAGGAGCCAGGGCCCCACTTGCGGTAGACCTGCAGGGATATGATGTCGCCCATGTGGTCCGCGTGGCAGTGCGACAGTGCCAGGGCGTCGAGCTCGCACGGGCACACGTGCGTCCACAGCGCGCCGAAGGACCCCGGCCCCATGTCGCAGACGAGAGAGAAGGTGCGCTCCTCGCCGGAGGCCGGGTCAATTCCTCGGGCCTGGACCAGGTAGGAGGACGCGGGAGACTGCGGGCCCGACATGGATCCTGTCGCGCCGATAACCGTCAGCTTCACGCGATTCCCCCACCGGTGTTGACGTGGGAGACAGCACCGACCTCGGGACCCAGGAAGCGGCGCGCCAAGCGCGGGAAGTTATCCGAGGCGCCGGTGGCCAGGAACTGGTGGCGCGGACCGGAGCCTGCAGGCCACGGGTCGTGCAGGACGCCTCGGTCCACCAGCTCGTTGTAGGTCACGTTCGCGGTCGCCTCCGAGGAGGTCACCAGCGTCACGCCCTCGCCCATGACGCGGCCGATGACGCCCGTGAGCAGCGGGTAGTGCGTGCAGCCCAGGATCAGCGTGTCCACGCCTTCTTCCTTGAGCGGGGTCAGGTACTCGCGGGCCACGGCCTCGATCTCCTCGCCCGTGGTCACCCCGGCCTCGACGAAGTCGACGAAGGCGGGGCACGCCTGCTGGCTGACGGTCAGCCCGGGGACGGCTGCGAGTGCGCGCAGGTAGGCCTCGGACTGGATGGTCGCCTTCGTCCCGATGACGCCGACGTGCTGGTTGCGCGTAGCGATGACGCTCTGGCGAGCGGCGGGCGTAATAACCTCAATGACGGGAATCCCGGCGTCGATCCAGTAGCGTTCCCGGGCGTCCGCGAGCGCGGCGGCCGTCGCCGTGTTGCACGCGATGACGAGCGCCTTCACGCCGCGTGAGGCGAGCTCGTCGAGGGCGGACAGCGTCAGCGAGCGCACCTGCGCGATCGCACGCGGACCGTAGGGGGTATGCTCGGTGTCGCCCAGGTAGACGATCTCTTCGTCGGGCAGCTTATCGATGACTGCACGGGCTACCGTCAGCCCACCCAGGCCCGAGTCGAAGATTCCGATCGGGGCGTTATTCATGTACTCGACCTTATTCCTCATTGAGAATTATTCACAGCTTCTAGCAGTGAGTCCTGCCACCAGGTGATCAGCATGTAGATCGCGGCGACCGTCTGCGCGCGCTCTCCCGTCGGCTCGCTCATGGCCATTTCTTCGACGCGCTGGGCGTCGCTCTGGTCCGAAAGGTCCAGCTCACCGGCTAAGCCGAGCCTAATGTCGTTGAGGGCGCCCAGCCACTCCCACACGCCCTCGCGGGGGATCACGAGCGTGTCCCCGTCCCCGTGTGTGATGTGTTCAAGATCGCTGACCACTGTGCGCAGTCGGACGGACTTTTCGGTGCGCAGGAGATCCTCGGTAAGGGCGCGCATCCGGGCAGCGTCTTCGTCGTCCTCGCTCATGGAGGGCAGCAGCATACTCAGGCTGCGTTCGCGCGGGGCTTCGCGGCGCTGTTCGGTTTCCGTGGCGGCGCTGACCATGGACGAGGTCGAGGCGAAGTCCCCGGGATCGTCGAGGACCACCAGGACCTCGCTGGCCAGCTGGCGCAGGAGTAGGGCCTCGCCGGTGCTCATCGACGAGGCGTAGGCGCCGTCACGATAAGCGAAGGCTTCCATGGACTAGTCCCTGTCCTCTTCGATGGTGGCGCGCAGGCCGTAGGAGTGCATGGCCATGACGTCGGCTTCGATGCGTTCGCGCACGCCCGTGGACACGGTGGCACGCCCGCGGGTGTGGACCGCCATCATGAGTTCTTCGGCGCGGGCGGTGGAATACCCGAAGTAGTTGCGAAACACGGCGGTCACGTAGCTCATGAGGTTGACCGGGTCGTCCCACACGACGGTACGCCACCGGGGCACTGAGGTGGAGGCCTCGTGCGTGCGGGGTACGGGTTGGACAACGGTGCTCATGTGTTAACCCTAAGTCGAATTGCTTGTCCATGAAAGAGATTTCGTACCCCGGTGACACGCTTCTCAGGGTAGGCTCACACTATGCCTGCATCGACATCCACTTCATTGCTGACAGATATGTACGAGCTCACGATGCTTGACGCCGCCCTGAAGGACGGCACTGCGCATCGTCGCTGCACCTTTGAGCTGTTTGGTCGTCGCCTGCCCGCCACGCGCCGCTTCGGCGTCGTTGCCGGGACCGGCCGAATCCTCGAGGCTCTGGAGCGTTTCGAGTTCGACGCCGAGCAGATCGACTGGCTGCGCAGTCAGGGGATCGTTTCGCACGAGGCTGCGGACTTCCTGGCCTCGTGGCGCTTCACGGGCGACATCTGGGGCTACGCCGAGGGCGAGTGCTACTTCCCCGGCTCCCCCCTGCTCACCGTTGAGGGTACCTTCGCGGACTGCACGCTCCTGGAGACGCTCCTCCTGTCGATCCTCAACCACGACTGCGCCGTGGCTTCGGCCGCCTCGCGTATGACGATCGCCGCACACGGCCGCCCCTGCATGGACATGGGTGCGCGCCGCGCCCACGAACGCGCCGCCGTCTCTGCCGCGCGCGCCGCGATCATCGGCGGCTTCCAGGGCACCTCCGACCTGGAGGCCGCCAAGCGCTACGGCATCCGCTGCATCGGCACGGCCGCCCACGCGTTCACGCTCCTGCACGACTCCGAGCGCGACGCCTTCGATTCCCAGGTCGCCAAGCTGGGCGCGGGCACGACGCTGCTCGTGGACACCTACGACATTCGGCAGGGCGTCATTCACGCGGTCGAGGCCGCGCGCGCCGCGGGCGGCGAGCTGGGCGCTGTGCGCCTGGACTCGGGCGACCTGGTCGCCGAGGCGTTCAAGGTGCGCGGACAGCTCGACGCGATGGGTGCCACCTCGACCAAGATCACGGTGACCTCCGACCTGGACGAGTACGCGATCGCCGCACTGGGTGCGGCCCCCGTCGACTCCTACGGCGTGGGTACCAAGCTCGTGACGGGTTCGGGCGTGCCGACGGCCGCCCTGGTCTACAAGGTCGTCCAGCGCGAGGACAGCGACGGGGCGACCGTGTCGGTCGCCAAGAAGGCCGAGTCGAAGTCCACGGTGGGCGGGCGCAAGGTTGCCGGCCGCGTCTTGGGCGAAGACGGCTACGCCACCGAGGAACTCCTGCTCGTGGGCACCTCCTTCGAGGAGGGCCAGGCCCTGCTGGCCGAGCGCGGCGCTCGCCCGCTGCAGGTCCAGCTGGTCCGCGGCGGCCAGATCGACGCCGAAGCCTGGGGTCCCGAGGCGCTGTCCCGCGCCCAGGACCATCACCTGAGTGCCCGTAACGAGCTGCCCTACCAGGCCTGGCGTCTGTCCGAGGGTGAGGCCGCGATCCCCACGCGCTACGAGCAGGTCGACTGAGATCAGCTGAGTGCGCGACGAAGCCCTGACCTCGTTCTCCTCGATGAGAGGGGACGAGGCCGGGGCTCGTGTGGTGTGATGTCTCCGCGCGGCGCGGGGCAGGGCTCAGTGGCGGCCGACGAACCATTCACGCAGCAGGGCGATGCGCGCCTCGATCTGTTCGGTCGTCGCCTGGGCGACCTCGGGGCCGCCGCAGCGCGAGCGCAGGCGCGAGTGAATGGTCGCGTGGGTTTCGCCCGAGCGCCGCGACCACGTGGAGACCAGATGCTGGAGTTCCTTGCGCTTGGCGGCGCGCACCTTGTGGGCCGGCATCCCGGCGTTCTCCTCGCGCATCTTCTGCGCGGCGCGGCTCTTCTTCTGGGCGGCGACCTGATCGGCCTGGCGGGCCCGCAGCAGGGTCGTCACCTGGTCGGCGTCCAGCAGGCCGGGGATGCCCAGGTATTCCTGTTCTTCCTCGGATCCGACCTCGGCGCCCGCGCCCCACGCGGCGCCGTCGAAGAGGACGCCGTCGAACTCGGCGTCGGCGCCCAGGACCTCGAATTGGGAGAGCAGGTCGGAGGAAGCTTTTTCCTCGCGGTTGGCGGCCGCGACCAGGGCGTCCTCGGGGTTCCACATGTCGTCGTCGCTGGCCTCGTCGCGCTTGGGGCGGTCCAGCGCGTGGTCGCGCTCGACCTCCATGTCGCCCGCCAGGGTCAGCAGGGGCACGACGGAGGGGATGAAGACGGTGGCCGTCTCACCGCGGCGCCGGGCTCGCACGTAGCGGCCGATGGCCTGGGCGAAGAAGAGGGGGGTGGAGGCGTTGGTCGCGTAGACGCCGACCGCGAGGCGGGGGACGTCGACGCCCTCGGACACCATGCGAACGGCGACCATCCACTTGTCGGTGGAGTCGGCGAACTCGGAAATACGGTCGGAGGCGTCCGCGTCGTCGGACAGGACGACCGTGGGAGCCTTGCCGGTGATGAGGCGCAGGTGGCGGGCGTAGGCGCGCGCGTGGTCCTGGTTTGAGGCGATGACGAGGCCGCCCGCATCGGGTACGGCGCGGCGCACCTCGTCGAGGCGCAGGTCGGCGGCACGCAGGACGGCGGGAATCCACTCACCCTTGGGGTCCAGCGCGGTGCGCCAGGCCTGCTTCATCATGTCCTTGGTCAGGGGCTCGCCCAGGCGGGCGCTGACCTCGTCGCCGGCGTTGGTACGCCAGGCCATCTGACCCGAATAGGACATGAACAGGACGGGGCGCACGACGTTATCTTTCAGGGCGTCGCCGTAGCCGTAGGTGTAGTCGGCGCGCGAGCGTCGAATGCCTTCCTCGTCCTCCTCGTAGGTCACGAAAGGGATCGGCGAGGTGTCAGAGCGGAAGGGCGTGCCCGTCAGCGCCAGGCGACGCGTCGCGTCCGTGAAGGCCTCGCGCACACCGTCGCCCCACGATAGGGAGTCGCCGGCGTGGTGGATCTCGTCGAGGATGACCAGGGTGCGGTAGGCGCGGGTGCGCGCCGCGTGGACGGCCGGGTTGGAGCCGATCTGGGCGTAGGTGACGGCGACGCCGTCGAAGTGCGAACCGGCCACGCCCTGCGCGTTCGTAAAGTCGGGGTCGATGTGGATGCCGAAGCGCGCAGCGCTCGAGGCCCACTGGCCCTTGAGGTGCTCGGTGGGGCACACGACGGTGAGCTTGTCGACGACGCCGCGGGCGATCAGCTCGGTCGCGAGCGTCAGCGCGAAGGTCGTCTTACCCGCGCCAGGCGTCGCGACCGCCAGGAAGTCGCGCGGAGAGGCGGCCATGTAGCGTTCCAGGGCAGCGGCCTGCCAGGCGCGCAGCCTACCAACGGGCGCGCGCCGAGTCGTCTCGCTCACTTGCCGGAGCCCTTACCGCCGTCGGAGAAGGGCCAGTTGCGCCCATTTTTACCCATGGAGTCGCGCAGTTCCTTGCACGTGGGGCACACGGGGTACTGGGAGGCGTCGCGGGTGGGAATCCAGACCTTGCCGCACAGAGCGACGACGGGCTGGCCGGTCACCATCGAGGAGTTCGCCTTGTCTTTGCGCACGAAGTGGGCGAAGCGGTCGCCGTCGCCGTCCGTGCGTTCCTTGCGGGTCTCGGTGCGCTCCAGCAGGCCGGTCGAGGACGCGGTGGAGGGGCCGGAGGGCGCGGAGGGGCCGGTGGGTTCGTCAAGGGCGTTACGCATGGGGTCCATTGTACGACCCGCAGGTGGTCAAGGGCGGGATGCGGCGTACGCGGGGAGCGGAAGCACCGGGCGCGACAATGCCCCGGCCTCGTAGGGACGAGGCCGGGGCGGGCGAACGTGGAAAACTATCTCACAGGTGTTCCTTCTCCCAAACCTCCTTGTAGAAGTCTGCGAGCTCGAGCTTGGAGGCGGCGGCCTCGTCGAGGAGCACGGTGACGTCGGGGTGGTACTGGAGGATGGACGCAGGCCAGCGCTGGGTGACGCCGCCCTCGATCATGGCCTTGACCGCGTCGGCCTTGCCCTCACCGGTGGCGATGAAGATGTGGGCGCGCGAGTCCATGATCGTGCCCAGGCCCTGGGTCACGCAGTGCGTGGGGACCTGGTCGATGTCGCCGTCGAAGAAGCGGGCGTTGTCACGGCGAGTCTGCTCGGTCAGGACGCCCACGTGGGTGCGCGAGGCCAGGGTGCCGCCGGGCTCGTTGAAGCCGATGTGGCCGTCGCTTCCGATGCCGAGGACCTGGATGTCGATGCCGCCGTCGGCCTTGATGGCCTCGTCGTAGGCGGCAGCGGCGGCCTCGAGGTCATCGCACCAGCCGTCGGGGCCGTGTGCCGCACCCTCGGGCATGTCGACCAGGTCGACGAGGTTGCGGTGGATGAAGTTCGCGTAGCCCTCGTAGTGGTCGCGGGGCAGGCCCACGTACTCGTCGAGGTTGTAGGAGCGAACCTGGGCAAAGGAGATCTGACCGGCCTGGTAGCGGCGCACGAGCTCCGCGTAGAGCTTGAGCGGCGAGGAGCCGGTGGCCAGGCCGAGCACGAAGTTCGGCTTAGCGCGGTACACCTCGAGGATGCGGTCCGCTGCCAGGGATGCGATCTGATCTTCGTCGTTGAAAATTCCAATTCTCATGTGGTTAAGCTTACGCTCCCATCATTGATTCATCAGACGAATCGACAATTTTTCCCAAAATATGTGATCGTGGCTACCCGTGGAGCGCCGCGACGATCCGCTCGACCTCGGCGCGGTCGGTTCCCGACATGCCGGGCGCCCGCATGTGGACTTCGCGCGCGCCGCAGGCCGCCACGACCTCGGCGACGTTGTGTGCGCGCAGCCCGCCCGAGACCAGGATGATGATGTCGTCTCCCCCGCGCTGCACGAGGCGAGCCAAGGCCTCGGGCTGAGCGACGGCCGGGTGCCCACCTGTCGTCAGGACGCGGTCGTAGCCGAGCTCCATGAGGATGTCGAGGCCTCGATCCTGGTCCGCAACCTGGTCGAATCCGCGGTGGAAGGTCAGGGGCGCATCTTCGGCGGTGTCGCGCAGGCGCGCGGCCGCGTCCACGTTGATGGTTCCGTCGCCATTCAAGACGCCGACGACGAAGCCCAGCCGCACGGGCGCACCCTCGCCGATGGCACTGAGAGTCACGATGTCGGAGGCGATGCGGTCGACCTCTTCGCGCGTATGGACGAAGTTGCCGGGGCGCGGACGCACAAGCACCTGAACGCCTCCGGTGGGCGCCACCTCGAGGGCGGCCACCACCTCGTCGAAGGCTGGGGTCAGGCCCCCGCACGACAGGTCGGTGCAGATCTCAATGCGGTCCGCTCCCCCATCGCGGGCGCGGTGTACTCCGACGGCGTCCTCGACGCAGATTTCCACGATAGTCACGGCTGCCACCTTTCATAGCAGGTCGATCCGCCCACGCGGGCGGCCAGGATCGCGGCGCCCCAGCGACCGCCCGACCCTCCCAGGGAGGCGCGCACGATCGTCGGAGCATCGCGGAATGTCAGCATCGATGCCAGTTCCTCGCGCAGCGGTGCCAGCAGGTTCTCCCCCGCATGGGACAGTCCGCCGCCGATGATGATGCGCTCGACGTCGACGGTGAGCGTCATGTGGGTTAAAGACAGGGCCAGGGCACGCACGGCGGTTTCCCACACCTCGGTGGCCACAGGGTCGGTGCCGATCGCTTTCTCGATGGCTTTGGTGCCGATGTCCTCGCCGGTGGCCTGCGCGTAGCGGCGGGCGATCCCCTTGGCGGAGGCGTAGACCTCCAGGCAGCCGCGTGATCCGCACCGGCAAGGCTCTCCCCCGGGGAAGATGGGGGCGTGCCCGACTTCACCGGCGCAAAATGTCGCTCCGCTCCACAGCTGGTTCCCGAGCATGAGGGCCACGGAGATGCCCGTGCCGATGGGCATCATGAGGAAGGAGGATGCCCCGCGACCCGCGCCGAGGAGTCCCTCGGCCAGGCCGGCGGCGCGTCCGTCATGCATGAGTGCGGCGGGCACACCCGTTGCTTCCTCGACCGCGCGGGCCAGCTGGACGCCACGCAGCTCGAGGTTCGCCGCGTAGACGACCGTTCCCTTCTCCTCATCGACGAGGCCGGGGCAGATCAGTCCGACACCCACCAGTCCCGGATGGGCATGAGCCAACCGGGAGCCGATGCCGCCCACCTGCTCGGCCACGGCCTCGCACCTTGTGGGTTCACTCCCCTGCGTGAGGATTGCGCCGGACTCGTCGACGATCATCCACTTGATGGACGTGCCGCCGATGTCGATGCCCGCGAAGACGGGGCCGGCGGCGTCCTTGACGGTACTCACGGGACGACCACCTGCGCGTGCAGATCGGGCTCGTCCATATCGGGATCGAAGGGGTACATCGGGCGTTCGATCTTGTGGTGACCGAGGCGGATGAGGTCCTGATCGACGCCGCCGGGGGTCAGGGCCATGAGCCAGCCCTTCTGCGTGTCGTACAGGTCAGGCTCGAGGTAGCCGATCTTGACGACGACCACGTCGGCGGCGGTGATGTCGACGCCGAGCAGCTCGAACTGGCTGAACATCGTGTACTGGTTGCGGTTGGTGGTCACGATGAAGCGCAGGCCGCCGGTGCGCAGCAGCGCAGTGTGCCCGCCCATCGGGTCGTCGGCCAGGGCCTCGACGGTCGCGGTCACGGCGAGCGGGCCGGGCTCGCGGGTGTCGATGTGTCCGCCCACCTCGAGGTCGACCTCTGCCCCGACGCCGGCCTGCCAGGCGACGTCCGCCGCAGCGGGGTCGATGATGGATGCGTACACGACGTCGAGGGTCGCCTCCTGGACAGGCTTCCACGCCAGCAGGGCCGCGAGCGCGACCGTGACGTCGTCTGCGCCGCCGGCGCCCGGGTTGTCGCCGGAGTCGGAGATGAAGAAGGGCTTGGGGCCTTCCTCGGCGGCCGCCAGGCACTCCTCCATGGAGGCGACGGGGGCGACGAACTCAAAGCGGTCGTGGGCGGCCCAGAAGGCGCGGCCGATGTGCTCGGCCTGCTCCTTGACCAGTTCTGCGTCGTCGCCCGTGACGACGACGGCGCCCTTGCAGCGGGGCTGGTCGGCCCACGCGAAGCCGATCCAGATGGCAGCGTCCAAGATGCCGTCCATTTCTTCGACGGGGTCGATCATCTTGTAGAGGGACTTGGCGGGTTCGATGCGGGTCGAGGTCTTTTCGCCGGGCAGCAGGACGGGGACGTGGACGAGGGCCTTGACGGGCTTGGGCGCTCCGTTGAGCAGGCGCATGCCCAGGTTGTAGGCGGCGCGGCGGCGCGATTCGAGGGCGTCCTCGTGGGGTGCCAGGCGGTAGCAGGTCAGGATGTCGCAGCCATCGAAGAGGTCCTGGGAGACGTTGCCGTGCAGGTCCATGGAGGCGCTGACCATGGGCTCGGGGCCGATGACCGCGCGGATGGCGTTGATGAGGTCGCCTTCGGCGTCGTCCATGCCCTCCACGCTCATCGCGCCGTGGATGTCGAAGAAGAGGCCATCGAGGGGGCCGGCGGCCGCGAGGCCCTCGAGGATCTCGGCCTTCCACGCGTCGTAGGCGCCGCGCTCGACGACGCCGCCGGGCAGGGCGCGCGAGTGCAGGACGGGGATCCACTCGATCTGGGTGGCCCAGTCCTCGTCGCGCCAATAGAAGCGATCCATGAGTTCCTCGCCGCGCGTGACGATAAAGTCGTCGGCGGTCGAGACGTAGGGCGTGAACGTCGAGGATTCGATGTGAATTCCGGCGACCGCGATGCGGGGCTTCGTCATGAGCGATTCTCCTTTGAGATCTTTTGGGGGGTGAGGGTCGACAGGCCCCAGAGCGCGGCGTCACGCCCGGAGCGGGATGATTCGATGACAAGTGCCTCCATGATGGAGGGCAGGCAGGACTGGTGGAGGGCAGCGCGCACGCCGGCGGTGAAGGCGTCGACGGCGGACAGGGCCCCGCCGAGGATGACTCCCTGGGGGGCCAGGAAGGACACGAGGTGTGCGAGGCTGTGGCCGAGCAGGGTGCCCGCCTGGCGGATGGCGGTGGCCACTTCGGGGATGCCGTCGCGCGCGGCGGCCAGGAGCTGGGCATTGTTCTCGTAGACGAGGCCGGCCTGGGCCAGGTCGACGCGGATCGAGTCCGCTGAGGCGATTGTCTCCAGGCACCCGACGTTGCCGCATTTGCAGGGTCTACCGGCGGCTTCGTCGACGGGGATATGTGAGATGTCCCCGGCCAGGCCGCCTCGTCCGACGAGGGGAACCCCGTCGACGAGGTAGGCGCCGCCGATCGCCGACCCAGCCTTGACGTATATAAGGGTGTCGATGTCGGCCACCCCCTCGAGCCGGCGCCGGTACACCGACTCGCCGATGGCTCCGGCGCGCGCGTCGTTTTCGATGATCGCGGGCAGACCGCAGTGCTTGGCCACGGCCTCGGCGACGTTAATGCCATCCCATCCGGGCATGCGGGCGGGGCGGATGACGCGGCTACGCTCGGCGTCGACGGGTCCGGGCACGGCCATGGCGAGGCCACCAACGCGCACGTTGGCTGCGCCCTCCTGGCGGGAGATTTCCTCCATGACGGTCGCGAGGACGGCCTCGGGGCCGCTGGCGATGTCGACGAGAAGGCTGGTGGCCTTGCCGATACCCAGGGTCGGGTCGGTCAGGGCGACGAGGCCGTGGTGGGCTCCCAGCTCAACAAGAGCAAGCGCACCGATGCCTTCCGAGGTCACAAGGCGGCGCGCGCGGCGCCCACCGGTGGACACCGATTCGTCTGCCTCCGCGATGACCCCGGCCTCGACGAGACGTGAGACGGAGGCAGACACGGTCGAAGCTGCCAGGCCAGTGTGTTTGACAATGGCGGGCCGAGTGTCCGCCTGACCGGAGCCAATCAGCGTCAACACGGTCTCATCGACATCCATGGTCGCCATGACACCTCCCAGTTAGATTCTTAGTAACCGCTGTGTTACCTGTGCTCAGCGTTGAGGACAGAAACAATTATGCCTCAATAACGAAAGTTTCGTACTTCTTTTTTCGAAAGTCGCCGTTATTTTTTCGTAACATTCAATATTTTTCTCATTATGGCGACACAGTGTGCGAAACTGTCATATGATGGACACCATCTGGTGGGACCACACTCCCTCAGAGTCCCTGATCAACGTTGATTTGGAGTAGTCATGAAGCTCAGCACGAAGCGGTGGATCACCGCGGGCGCGACTCTCGCCATGGTTGCGACCATGGGCCTGTCCGCCTGTAGCACCAACCGCGGCACCCTCACCTCAGAGACTGGAAAGAACGAGGTCACCATGGCCTCGCGCACTCCGAACTGGATCTTCCCGATCTCAGCCAAGGGCTACACCCAGGGCGAGAACGGCCAGTTCATCCAGGCGATGTACCGCCCTCTCTTCGCCTACAAGTCCACCTCCGAAACCCCCTACAAGATCAACCTGGACAAGTCTCTGGGCACTGTTCCCGAGGTCTCCGAGGACGGTAAGACCTACACCATCAAGCTGCGCGATGACGCCAAGTGGTCCGACGGCACCCCCGTCTCCACGCGCGACATCGAGTTCTGGTGGAACCTGGTGACCAACAACAAGGACGAGTGGGCCTCCTACAAGGAGGGCTTCTTCCCCGATGGCGCCACGCTCGACATCAAGGACGAGCACACCTTCTCCATTACGACCGAAGACTCCTTCGCCCCCGCCTGGTTCATTGACAACCAGATCAACAAGGTCGCCCTGCTCCCCCAGCACGCCTGGGACAAGTCGAGCGCGGACGAGGCCGTCTCCGACATGGACCGCACCCCCGAGGGCGCCCAGGCTGTCTTCGCCTACCTGCAGGGCGAGGCCAAGAAGCTGTCGTCCTACGCCGACAACCCGCTGTGGCAGACCGTCAACGGCCCCTGGAAGCTCAAGGAATTCACCCCCGAACAGGGCCTGACTCTCGTCCCCAACGAGAACTACTGGGGCAAGGACAAGCCCCAGATCGACGCTCTGATCTACAAGTCCTTCACCGGTGACGACGCCGAGTTCAACTCCGTGCGCTCGGGCTCCATCGACTTCGGCTACATCCCTGCCGCGCAGTACAACCAGCGCTCCACCGTCGAAGGCAAGGGCTACAACGTCTTCCTGTGGCCCGGCAACTCCATCACCTACCTGGCGCTGAACTTCGCCCCCCAGGCTCCCGCCTCGAAGTACATCAACCAGAAGTACATCCGCCAGGCGATGCAGCAGCTCATCGACCAGCCGACCCTGTCTCAGAAGATCTGGTCCGGCACCGCCTCCCCGACGTGTGGCCCCGTGCCCATGGCAGCGGATAAGGTCGGCACCACCGAGGGTTGCGTCTACTCCTTCAACCCCGATGCTGCCAAGAAGCTCCTGGAGGACCACGGCTGGAAGGTCGTGCCCGACGGTGAGAGCACCTGCGAGAACCCCGGCACCGGCGAGGGCCAGTGCGGCGAGGGCATCGAGGCCGGCGACAAGCTGAGCTTCAAGCTCGTCTCCCAGTCTGGCTTCGTCTCCACGCACCAGATGTTCGAGGAGATCATCTCCCAGTTCGGCAAGCTTGGCATCAAGATCGATATGAGCGAGGTTCCGGACTCGGTGGGTGCCTCGCAGGCATGCAGTGACGAGTCCCCCTGCACCTGGGACCTGTCCTTCTTCGGCTCCCAGACCTCGTGGGGCTTCCCGATCTACGCCTCCGGCGAGCGTCTCTTCGCCACTGACGCCCCCGTCAACCTCGGCCAGTACTCCAACCCCGAGGCCGACAAGCTGATCGTCGAGTCGACCCGCTCCTCCGAGCCTGACGCTCTCCAGGCCTACAACGACTTCCTCGCGGAGGACCTCCCCGTTCTGTGGATGCCCAACCCGTACTACCAGATCACCGCTGTGAAGAATACGCTCAACCTGGGCGAGCTCGACGCAACGGGCGACACCTGGCCCGAGGATTGGTCGTGGAAGACCGACGAGGCTAAGTAAGCGCTCATCCCACCGCCTCACGGGGCAGGCGCCCGCACCCGCTCTCGCGCGCGGGCGCCTGCCCCCTTACTGTGGAGTTCGCAATGTTGCAATTCATCCTCAAACGCCTCGGCCAGGCAGTCGTCGTCGTCTTCCTGGTCACCATCATCACCTTCGTCCTTCTCCAGTCCCAGCCGGGCGGTGCCGCCCGTGCGGCCCTGGGCAAGGACGCGACGAAAGAACAGCTCGCGGCCTTCGACCACGAAAACGGATACGACCGACCGATCCCCGAGCAGTACGTCACCTACCTCAACAAGATCGCGCATGGCGACTTCGGCTACTCCTACCAGCACAACCAGTCCGTCAACGAGCTGCTGGCCGCCCGCCTCCCGCGCACCATCTTCCTCTCCCTGCTGTCCACCATCCTCGCCCTAATCATCGCTATTCCCCTGGGTGTGTGGCAGGCGGTGAAGAGAAACAAACCACCGGACTACATCGTGACGATCGCGTGTCTGCTGGCCTACTCGACGCCAATCTTCTTCGCGGGCCTGATCCTCATCGTCCTCTTCTCTCAGGTGTGGCCGATCCTTCCCAATGACGCTCCGCAGGGCCAGAACCTGTCCGTTATGTGGGAGCAGTGGGATCACCTGGTTTTGCCCGTCTGCGCGCTCTCGGTCGGCACGATCGCCGCCTACGCCCGCTACGTACGCTCCTCCATGGTGGACAACCTCAACGAGCAGTACGTGCGCACCGCGCGCGCCAAGGGCCTATCGGAGTTCCGCGTGGTCTTCGTGCACACCCTGCGCAACGCCATGTTCCCCGTCATCACCATGATCGGCCTGTACATTCCCGCGATGTTCTGTGGCGCCCTCGTTATCGAGACGCTGTTTAACTTCAACGGCATGGGCTACCTCTACTACCAGGCGACCGGCCGACGCGACTACCCGATCCTCCTGGGCGTGGCCCTGATCGTCTCCTTCGCAACGGTCATCGGCGCACTCCTGGCGGACTTCCTCTACGCCCTGGCTGATCCCCGCATCCGACTGGCAGGACGATCGAAATGACCACAGCAACCGCAACCCCCGCCGCGCCGGCGAAGGCGCGCACAGCCCGCAAGTCGACGAAGCTCCAGGGCCTGCAGGTTTTCATGGAGAACAGGCTCGCCGTCTTCGGCGTGTTCCTGCTGCTGATCCTGCTGGCCTTCTCCTTCATCGGCCCCATGTTCTACGTGACCGATCAGGTTCACACCGACCTGTCGATCTCGGCACTGCCTCCCTCATCCGAGCATCCGCTGGGCACCGATATGGTCGGATACGACCAGCTCGGCCGCCTCATGAAGGGCGGACAGACCTCGATCATCGTCGGCCTCTTCGCCGGCATTATCGCGACCACGATCGGTACCCTGTACGGCGCGATCGCGGGCTTTATTGGAGGCTGGGTCGACGCAGTCATGATGCGTATCGTTGACGCGCTCATGTCCGTGCCCGTCCTGTTCCTCTTCATGCTCATCGCCACGATGGTCCCCCCGACGGTCCCCGTCCTGATCATCATCATGTCGGCGCTGTCCTGGCTGGGCACGTCCCGACTGATTCGAGGCGAAGCCCTGTCCCTGCGCACCCGCGAGTATGTCGTCGCGATGCGCGGTATGGGCGGGTCGATGCCCCGGGCGATCCGCACGCACATCGTGCGTAACACAATTGGTACCGTCATTGTCAACGCGACCTTCCAGGTCGCCGACGCAGTCCTCTACGTCGCCTACCTGTCCTTCCTTGGCCTGGGCGCGCAGCCTCCCGCTACCGACTGGGGAGCCATGCTCTCCAACAGCCAGTCGCACGTGTACTCGGGCAACTGGTGGCTGCTCTACCCGCCGGGCGTCCTCATCATCATCCTGGTCTTGTCGTTCAACTTTATCGGCGACGGCCTGCGTGACGCCTTCGAAGTTCGACTGCGCAAGAGGTGAGAAGAACTATGGCTAACACTCCGCTCCTGGACATCCGGGACCTCCACACCGATATTGAGATCCGCTCCGGCGTGGTCCACGCACTCTCCGGCGTCGACCTGCACGTGAACCCGGGCGAAACCCTGGGCATCGTGGGCGAGTCTGGCTCCGGCAAGACGATGACTGCGCTGTCCCTCATGGGACTGCTCCCCCAAGGGGGCCGGGTCTCCTCCGGACAGATCATTCTGGACGGTCAGGACCTGACGAAACTGCCCCTGAAGGACAAGCGCAAGCTGCGCGGCACAAAGGTCGGCATGATCTTCCAGGATCCGCTGACCTCGCTGAACCCGACCATGAAGATCGGCCTGCAGGTGTGTGAGCCGCTGCGCGTGCACGAGGGGCTCTCGAAGAAGGAGGCGCTTGAGCGCGCCGTTGAGATTCTTCGACGCGTGGGCATGCCCCGCCCCGAGGTGGTCATCAACAACTACCCGCACCAGCTCTCGGGCGGTATGCGTCAGCGCGTCATGATTGCCATGGCTCTCGTGTGCAAGCCGCGCATCCTGATCGCGGACGAGCCCACAACGGCTCTGGACGTGACGACGCAGATGCAGATCCTCGATCTCATCGACGAGCTGCGCGACGAGTACCAGATGGGCGTCATCCTCATCACCCACGACCTGGGCGTCGTCGCCGGTCACACGGATCGCGTGGCCGTCATGTACGCCGGGCGCATCGTGGAGACGGCCCCGACGAAGACTCTCTTCACGGAGCCCAGGCACCGCTACACGAGCTCGCTCATGGCTGCCCTGCCCGAGCGTGCTTTGGCAGCGGGCACCAAGCTCTTCTCGATTCCGGGTGCTCCCCCGTCGCTGACGAACCTGCCGGTGGGCTGCCGCTTCGCCAAGCGCTGCCTGTGGGCCACCCCGGAGTGCCTGGAGCGCTACCCGGACCTGACCGCGGAGGGCACGCACTCATTCTCGTGCTTCCACCCCGTCCAGGATGGCGACGAGTCCCCTGCGGATCTGCAGGCCAAGCTTGACGCGGACAAGGCCGGGGACGAGGCCGTGGCACAGACCGTCCCGACGGTGTCCTCGCATGTTCTGCTGGACGTCAAGGAGGCCTCGCGCGAGTACGAGTCGGCGGGGTCCGGCTTCTTCAAGCGCGACAAGGGCGTCGTCTCCGCCGTGGACCGTGTGTCCATCACGGTGCGCAAGGGCGAGACCTACGGCCTGGTGGGCGAGTCCGGTTGTGGCAAGTCGACGATGGGCCGCCTCATCGCGGGTCTCGAGCCGCCCTCGGGCGGTGCCATTGAGCTGGAAGGGCGCGACCTGGCCACGCTCAAGGGCCGCGACGCAGTGCGCATTCACCGCGACGTGCAGATGATGTTCCAGGACTCCTACGCGGCGATGGATCCGCGCATGCGCATCGACCAGATTCTCGCCGAGCCCATGAGCATCCAAAAGACAGGTAGTAAGCGGCAGATCGCCGAGCGCATCATGGATATCATCGAGCAGGTTGGCCTGACCGAGGAGATCCTGGATCGCTACCCGCACGAGTTCTCGGGCGGCCAGCTCCAGCGCATCGGTTTTGCTCGTTCGCTGACTCTGGCGCCGGACCTCATCGTGGCGGACGAGCCGGTCTCGGCACTGGACGTGTCCGTCCAGGCGCAGGTCCTCAACCTCATGAAGGATTTGCAGGCTGAGCTCGGGCTGTCCTACCTGTTCATCAGCCACGACCTGGCGGTGGTTCAGTACATGGCGGACCGTATCGGCGTCATGTACCTGGGTCGCATCGTCGAGGAGGGACCGGCGAAGGAGGTGGTCGAGAACCCGAAGCATCCCTACACGAAGGCGCTCATCGACTCGATCCCCGTGCCCGACCCCGAGCACTCCCACGACGAGCGGACAATCAAGCTGGAGGGCGAGCCTCCTAGCGCCGTCAACCCGCCCGAGGGGTGCCGTTTCCGTCCGCGCTGCCCCTTCGCCGGCGAGGAGTGCAAGGTCCAGCCAGTCCTGACGGATGAGCGTCATCGCGTGGCCTGCCACCACCCGCTGCTTCAGATCCGACCGAAGGAAGAGGTGGGAGCGTAAGCAGATAGTCCTTCATGCGAACTCCAAGGGACGCCCCCGGCCCGAGTCTTCGGGCCGGGGGCAACGTGTACGCGCGACAGGGCGCGCATGCGTGCGGGGCACGACCGATCGGTCGCGCCCCGCAGTGTTGCTGTGGGTCAGCGCGTCACTTGGAGACGGCCTTCTTCAGCGTGGAGCCGGCGGAGAGCTTCACGCCGTAGCCCGCGGGAATCTTGATCTCTTCGCCGGTGCGGGGGTTGCGGCCGGTGCGGGCGGCGCGCTCGACGCGCTCGACGGAGAGGAGACCGGTGACCTTGACGGCCTCGCCCTTAGCCAGGGACTCAACGAGGACGGCCTGGAAGGCGGCCAGGGCCTCGTCGGCCTTCGCCTTGGTCAGGTCGGCACGTTCGGCAATCTGAGCGACAAGCTCGGTACGGTTCACGGACATTGAGAAACCTCATTCCTGTTCGTTCTTTGGTTACCACTTTCGTGGCCACGAATGAAACAGTACGAAATCTCTGGCGATTTCGCCGAGTTTAGGGCCATATTTCGCGGATTTCACGAAAAATTCCCGATTTTCAGCCCAAATACGTCCATTTCTGTTATGTAGATCACACAAACTTTCCAGCTGTTCAGCACCCGCGCATCCTCAAACACGCCATTACCGGCATATTTTTCGGTAACGCCAGGCGTGCACGGACCCCGCGTTTGCGCCGTCGGCACAGCGATGACAAACCTGGCTCCCACCCGACGCTCATCCCGACGAGCCAGCCACGGCCTCGGGACCACACGAGTCCCTCACATGGGCATAAGCCCCGCTCCCCTACGTAATGTTTTACGATAATCATGCCTTCTCGATACCGACGCTGAAGGCATCCCTTCACACATGAATATAGGTTCAGGAGACACGCATGGCATCTCGCCTCTCGTCCGCTCCCCATCCCGTCGACCAAGTTCCCCCCATCGGAAAACTAACAGTTCTCGGCATCCAGCACGTCCTCGCGTTCTACGCGGGCGCCGTGGTCGTCCCGCTCGTCATCGCCTCCGGGCTCAGGCTCGATAACCACACGCTGGTTCACCTCATCAACGCCGACCTGCTCACCTGTGGCATCGCCACAATCATCCAGTCCGCAGGCATCGGTCGTTTCATCGGCGTGAAGCTCCCCCTCATCCAGGGCGTTACCTTCACCGCCGTCTCCCCCCTCATCGCGATCGGCGCGGCCGCCACGCCGCCCGGCGCAGACCCCACGACCGGCCTGGCCACCATGTACGGCTCCATCATCGCCGTCGGCCTCATCGTCTTCCTGGTCGCCCCCTTCTTCGCCAAGCTCCTGCGGTTCTTCCCGCCCATCGTCACGGGCACCCTACTGACCGTCATGGGGACGACCCTGCTGTCTGTCTCCGCCGGCGACATCGTCGCCTGGGCCGACAGGGCCAGCGACGACGCCGCCAAGGCAACCGCAACCTTCGAGGCCCTGGCCTTCGCCTTCGGAACAATCGCGATCATCGTGATCATCCAGCGCCTCTTCAAGGGCTTCATGGGGACCCTGTCGGTCCTGTTGGCGTTGCTCATCATGACCGCGGTCGCCTTTGCGATGGGCAAGACCGATTTCTCGGGCGTAGGAGAGGCCACCTGGTTGGGCATCACCACGCCCTTCTATTTCGGCATTCCCAAGTTCTCCCTCACCGCGATCTTCGCGATGATCATCGTGATGGCCGTGACCGCCGTGGAGACAACCGGTGACGTGTTCGCGACCGGTGAGGTCGTGGGCAAGCGCATCACGCCTCGCGACATCGCCAACGCGCTGCGCGCCGACGGCCTGTCGACCCTGCTGGGCGGCGTCCTGAACTCCTTCCCCTACACGTGTTTCGCGCAGAACGTCGGCCTGGTGCGCCTAACCCGCGTCAAGTCCCGCTGGGTCGTCACGGCCGCCGGCGTCTTCATGATCTTCCTGGGCTTGCTGCCCAAGGCGGGGGCCATCGTCGCTGCTATCCCGCAGCCGGTCATCGGCGGCGCGTCCCTGGCGATGTTCGCCAACGTGGCCGTGGTCGGCATCCAGACCCTGTCTAAGGTCGACCTGCGCGACAACCGCAACGCCGTCATCGTCTCCACGTCGATCGGCCTGGCGATGTTGGTCACCCTCAAGCCCGGCATCGTCACCGTCATGCCTTCCTGGCTGCAGATCATCTTCGGCTCGGGCGTGACGATCGGCTCGCTGACGGCCATCATCCTGAACCTCCTGTTCTTCCACATCGGCCGCCCCGAATCCCCGGATGTGGCCGTCGTGGACGGCAAGAAGATCAACCTGGACGACGTCAACGCGATGGATCGTGAGACGTTCGTGTCGACGTTCTCGCAGATGTTCACGACGCAGACCTGGCCGGCGGAGCGCGCCTGGGAGGCGCGTCCCTTCGCAACCGTGACCGAGCTGCGTTCCTCCTTCGAGGACGTGGTGCTGGCGGCGACGGCTGAGGAAGCCGAGGAACTCATCGCGTCCTACACGGACGTCGTCTCCCTGATTCTCGACGGGGAGGGCGACGATCAGTCACTGGCCGACACCTCGAACCTGTCCGTCGGCGACCTGACGGACAAGGAGGCCGAGGAGCTGCGCGCCCTGACGGCCGCCTACCGCGAGAAGTTTGGCCGTCCCCTGGTCATCTGCGTGGATAACGTGGTGGACCGCAAGCACCTACTGTCCTCGGGCTGGCGCCGCGTCGAGCACTCCCCCGCCCGCGAGGCTCGCTTCGCGCTCGGCGAGGTCATCGACATTGCCGACCTGCGCTTCGATCAGCTGGTCGCCGACGCGAACCCCATGCGCGCCGCGTGGGACGCGGGGGTTGAGCGCCTCTGAATTGCTCGCCTTGTCACCGTCATTGACGAGGCCGGGGCGCGGCGAGTTCTCATTCGAGAGCTCGCCGCGCCCCGTTGTGTTGCATGACGCGCACGCCACGAAGCAAACCGGCTCTTCGCATTGTGGGGTGTGGGGGTGGTGTTCGAAGCGTCCCGGGGATTGTGGACAGTGTCGTGGGACGATGACCGAACACAGGAGTTCGCCTTGGGCGCCTCATCAACCAAAACTCGCACGTAATTCGGGTGCCCGAACTTTCTGCAGCACCCCAAAACGTTGCAATTCCAACGATGCGATTTCAATGTTTGAAATACATGTCGGGGAATTACGTGCGACATTTCTGAGGAACCACAACATGAGGCACCACAATGACCCCACGAAGTGCCCCAAGCCCGGAAGACAACTCAAGCCCAGAAGACCCCCACAACCCCGACAGTCGCCACAAGCACGGGGGCGCTGCACCCGATAAGGGGCACTGCACCCGTTATGTGGCGGTGCACCCGTTATGTGGCGGTGCACCCGTTATGTGGCGGTGCACCCGTTACGTGGCGCTGCACCCGAACAGAAGAGGTGCATTGCCTACGGATCGGGTGCAGTGCCCCAAGAAACAAGAACAAACGCGGAACTGGCACACCGAACCACTCACCGCCACACCCCTCCATGCGCAGCTGGACCCTACAGGTGGCAGGATGGGCACGCCGCCCACGCCACCACCTACACTCCGGCCCACTCCAACACCTCCCACACCCTAAAATGCGAAGAGCCAGCAAACCGTTCGAGGCCCATACGTATAGGCGAGGACAGCAACAGGTCAGCTGGCAACAACGCGGATGATCTTCGCGCGCAGACGCCGAGGGGCCGACCCTGCGGTCAGCCCCTCGGCGTATCCCATCAACACAGTGCGAGTTCTCCCAGATGACTCCTCACAACGGTTCTCGTCGGCATCTCCCGGACCCGATTGGCCCGTGCCGTATTCCTTTGTAATGACGTCTACTCTAGGAGGCCAACCTTGTGGGATCCCCGAGGCAACCTGAGAAAACCCTGGGATTTATCCGGATCGCGCCCCCGGACTATAGTCCGGGGGCGCGAGCGTTGGACGCGGCTTATCGCCACTGCCTGGGCACTACAGGAGCTTTCCATTGGCGGAGAAGTGATACCACTTCCCTCCAATGCGCACCCAACCCGTTGCCATGGTGCCACTGCCCGGCTGCAGGTAGTACCAGGAGCTGCCATCCTTGAGCCAACCGGTGGCCATCTGACCAGTGCTGGGGGTGAAGTAGTACCAGGAGTTCCCGATCTTCGTCCACCCCGTGGCCCGCACACCGGTGGCGGTATCCAGGTAGTACGAGGACCTGCCCAAGGTCAGCCATCCGGTCTGCTGGGCCCCCGTCGAGGAGTGGTAGTACCACGATTCTCCCTCGTTGACCCACCCGGTCCGTGCGCATCCGCTGGCATCGAATCGATACACCGAGCCATCAATGCTCGTCGTGGTGCTGCGCTCGCTGGTTCCGTCCGGGTAGGCGAACTTCCAGCAGCCGCCGCTCCACGTCCACGAACCGACCGTCGGCGTGGGAGTGGGATCCGGCGTTGGTTCCGGCGTGGGTTCGGGACTCGGGCCACCCTTAACCGCTAGCGTCACCGGAGTGCGCAGATGAGTGACGTCACGCACTTCGACGCGCAGCGTCGTACTCGCGTTCGGTGGGGTCCACGTGAGAGTCGCCGATGCTGCATCGGCCCGATCAGCCGCGGTCGACATATCAGCCCAATCGAGCACGATACTCTCGACTCCATCGGCTCCCACCTGCGTCCCGCGTACCTGGTAGGTGCCCGGGACACCGCCGGTCACGGAAGCGGTGAACTGAGCAGGAGCGCCCGTCGGCGCCGTCAGCTCATACCCTGCCCCGGCCTCGGCAATGCCCGTGCCGGACAGCGACACTGCCGCTGGCGTATACGTGTGCATATGCCCTGGCTCAAGATAGATGTAGTCGGCCGCCTCCTGCGCGACCTTCCAGGCCTCAGACCCTTCGGCTGCGGCAACATAGATGTCGAGGTCGGGAGTCCCACCGCCGACTCTCATAAAACCAAGCGTGAGCTGAGTCAGAGTAGAGGGCACCACCAAGATATCCGGATTATCTTGCTTGAAACTAATGTCTCTCATCCCTTCACCGAAATATGCGCTGGCATGTTGTACGCCCTCTCCCCTTCGCGCTTCGGAGAAGTAAACGCCCTCGACGCCGCCGCGCACGACGACGCGGGGGACATAAGCATTGGCATAGCCTGTGGAGCGGATACTCCTTACCTGCCCGCCGTATTCGACCGCCTCAAGCCCTGTGTTAACCAGATTCGTCACAAATTGCAACGAGTCCGGCAGCACTAGCTCCGTCAGAGAACTGGTACCGTCAAATGCTCCGTCATCGATAGTCGTGACCCCCTCGGGCACAACCACGCGCTGCAGATGGGCGGCATTCGCAAAGGCCCTCGCCCCCACTGCCACCGTGCCTGCCCGTACCGAATAGTCGGTAACGGCGTTCGCTGGCGAGAAATACACCAGTCGCAGGCCGTCTGGCTCACGCACATAGAGGACATTGTTCTCGGCGGACAAAAGCGCGTTGTCAGCACTGACGGTCAGAGTGGACACAGCCCCATCGTTAGCGAGCATAGACGGATCGAAGGATGCCACGGATGCACCAATGTGAACGCTTGTCAGAGGCGGACAGTCCGCGAATGCTTCCTTGCCGATCGTCGTCACCGAATCAGCCACCGTCACAGAGGTGATCATCGAGCCGTCAAAAGCACGGCTCGAAATCTCGAGCGTGCCCTCGGGCACTGTATATGCCCCTCCGTACAGCTTCGCCATCGGAAACCTGATCAGGAGTGAGTGATCCTTGCTGAAGAGCACCCCGTCGATGCTCTCAAACGCCGTGTTGACCGGATCCACGTCGATGCTCGTCAGGGATGCGCTACCCGAAAATGTTCCCTCACCGATCGTCGTCACCGCACCAGGCAGAGTAATCGACGTGAGCTGAGTCCTGGCGAATGCCCTGTCCCCGATCGACGTCAGCTGCGAGGGACGCGTTCGCGTGTCCTCGAAGGTAACAGAGGACAGGCTGGTGGAGGCAAAGGCATCCGCCCGGATCTGTGTCACGCTCGCGGGGACATGGACGCTGCGAATCAGCGAGCCAGCCTTCGAGAAGGCCGAGCTCCCAATCGCGGTGACAGTATCCGGGATCACAACGTCTGATGTGGCCCCTTCATAGCTGGTGAGAACACCGTCACTGTCAATGATGAAGTCGCGTGAATGATCGGCTTTGACCTCAACCGGGATGGACACTGTCCGCGCCCGCCCGTACCGGGTCCTCACCGTCGCGCGCAGCGTGCCGGTTCCTTCCCGGCTCGACGCGGTGACGTCTGCCCGAAGAGTATCCGAGCTCGGCTGAACGGTCCCAAGCCAGGAGGGCTCCAGCGTCCACGTGACGGGCCGTCCCCGGAAGGTGGAGGCCAGGAACGCTTCGATCGGCACCGACTCGCCCGGGGCGAGAGTAATCGACGCCGCCGACAGCTCAATGCCCGTCCACGAGGAGACAGCCCGGACACTGACCTGTGCGCTCGCGGACACGCTCGGCTGGGAAGCGTCGGTCGCGGTGATGGTTGCGCTTCCCGCTCCCACGGCACGCACGTGTCCCTGGTCGTCGACGGTGGCCACGGCCTCGTTCGAGGAGGACCAGACGACGTCGGTGATGGTCGCATTCTGAGGCTCGTAGTTCGTCAGCATGACCATACTCTGTCCCACGACGAGCGAGGATGACTCCGGTATCAGGGACAGCGAGGTCATCGGGATCCCCGCAAAACTTACCTGCGCTGTCGTCCGGTTGTTGCCCGCGTCCCAGGCGTAGAAGGTCAGAGCCGTTGGGTTGGAGGCTCTGAGCGACTCGGGCAGGTCCTTCCAGGAGATCTCGTAGTGGCTGGAGTATGTGCCGTCACTCTGGGCTTCATCCGTGAGGCCCTCCGTCACCGGGGAGAAGGGTTCGCTCTCGGTGGTCGCGGAGAATCCGTATCCGCCCAGGGGTGAGGAGTCGGTGATGTCAACGATGATCGTGCGGTTGTCGCCCTCACCCGTGACCTCCAGATTGGTCACGACGGGAGCGTGGGTATCAAGCGCGAACTCGTACTCTAGTTTGTGCACGGTGGGAGAAGGTCCATCCGTAGCCGCCTCGATCGTGAGCGTGTAGTTGCCGTCGGGCAGTTCCTTCCCGTTGGCATCAAGACCGTCGAACACCGGGCTGTCGAAGCCTTCCGGGCGGAGGAGATCTTGTGTCTGCCCCTTGCCCTCGAAGGGGTACTTACGCGCACGTTCACGTATGTACGAGCGTACCGTTGCGCCTTCATGATTCTTATAGGTGTAGGTCATGGTCGGCACGTTGCGCAGAAGGATGGTGCGAGGCGCGACCTTAGTCGGAGCACCCGCCAGCGTTGAGCGCGAGACGACGTAGCGTGCACCCTTGAGGCCCTGGCGCGGCATATCGAGCGGAGCTGACGTCGACAGGTTGATCAGCGACGAACTGGCTTGATGATCCTTATCACCAGGCGAGACGAAGACGGAGGGGTCACCCCAAGAGCCGTAAAACCCCATGTAGGGAACGGTGAGGTCGGGTTGCCCGTCGATGCTCGTGAAGGTGACGGCGCCGTCGATGAAGGTGCCCTTGGACGCATGCGAGTTCGCGTACGAGGCGAACTCGGCTTGAGGGGTGACGGTGACGGTCACCGTGGCACTGGACTTGGCTGGCACGCGCAGCGTGTTCGCCGAGAAGGTCAGGGAGATGCCCTGCCCCGCCCAGTTCTTCGAGTGCTGTCTGAAGTACTTATCTTCAACGATCTCAGAAAGGGCCTGCCCGCCGAGCCGGTAGGAGTGTTCCTCGGAGGACAGGTTTGTCAACGTCACCTTGAAGGTCCATCCCTGCGTGCCGTCCCCGAGGTCGGCCTTCGGGCGCGACGGGTCGAGGGCTCCTTCCACGGTTGGATAGACGGCGGTTGTGGTCGCCGCGACGGCGTCGACGATGCCAGCGCCGACTCGGCGAGGCGAGTAGTAGGTGCCGTCGAGTTGTTCTGCGTCTGGGAGAGGATGCGCTGTTCCCATCAGAATGTTCGTGACGACCGCATCTTTGTCACTTGAGCTCATTCGCGCGAACAGCGGGTCTGATGCGATGCGCTGGCGCAGCAGGGCTGCCACGCCTGCGACGTGCGGGGTGGCTTGCGAGGTCCCGGTCATGTAGTCGTAGGATTTCCCGATTCCAGCGGACAAGATGTTGCCGCCGGGTGCGGTGATCTCGGGTTTGAGGGTCAGGTCCGGGGAGACACCCCAGGAGGAGGTGGGGTACACCACCGGCGTGGAGGTAGCCGGACGCGGGTCCGCGTGCGTCAAGGTTATCTCTATGCTCCCCGTGGCAGAGGCGTTGATCGCTTCAACGAGGGCGTCGCGGTCCTTCTTCGTGATGCTGACGGTCGTCAGGCTCACGGTGTCGTCTACCATTGCGACGCTGGGAAGCGCTCCCGGCTCGGTGTCGCCAAGGATGAGGGCCGCTGGTTTGGATCCGAGAGATTCGAGATTGCGCGCCTGATCGGTTGTCTTTATCCCGGCGCCATATTGGGAGTTCAGTCCTTGATCTTCGAGGACGATAACGTTGGAGAGGTCGCCGGGATGCGCTGCAACGAGGTGGTCAAGGTCTTCCTCGCTACCCCACCCGGCGTAGATCACGCGATAAGTGCCTTCTGGGATGGCGCGCAAGTCGGCCCTCGTACGGTCGTACTGGTCCCGGGAGGCGAGGTAGAAGATGTTTCGTTGGCCAACAGTCAGGTACGGCAGGGCCACCACGTTGTCGACGGAAGCGACAGTCAGCGACGGCTTGAAGGATCCCGGCTCGGTCACTGTTCCTGTATCCGGTTCGCTCGCGTACGGCGTGGGGAGGCCCATGTAGGATCCGTGCGCAACAGATCCTTCGTTTCCTGCACATGCGTTGATACTGATCCCTTGTTCCGCGAGAGCCTTGAGGACGTGATCGTACACGCTTCCTGCCTCACTGCTCATGCCACCTCGATTCACGAGGGACAGGTTGATGACGTCGGGCTTGAGGATCATGGCGTCATCGAGGGCAGACAGAATCGCGCTATCGACGATGTCGCCCGAGTGCAAGCCGGAGCCCACCCTTGCAACGATAATCTGCGCGTTGGGGGCCACTCCCTGCAGGTCGGGCGCATTTGCAGCAGCGATGGCAGCGACGTGACTACCGTGATAGTCGACAATGGGATCAACCATGGTGGTATTGGTCACGTAGTTGAAGGCGAACGGGAACTTCTTGTTGATGTATTCGCCGTCGCGTCCGTGACTCAGTTTCTTCTTCAGCTCATCCACGTCGCGCTCGCTCAGGCGAACGTCAACCTCATCCATCGAACCAGCGAATGCCGGGTTTGATGTGGCAACCCCACTGTCGATGATTTCGATAACTTGGCGGTCGCCCTTGTAGGCGGTTTCGTTGGCTCGGATCATCTCGAGCGAGGAGGAGTTGCGCAGGGTCGGGTCGGCGGCTCTCAGGGCTGCGGTCATCGCCTCGGCATCATCGCGTTCCTCGTTGATCGGCGCTGGGTCGTACGTCTGCTCAACGAAGGCGGTTTTAACGCCCTCGGTGTTGCGAATAGCTTGCAGGGACGAGGCCGGGGCTTGGAGCGCGAAGCCGTCGAGGGCGTGGATGTACTCGCGCTGAACGGTGACGGTCGCGTCGGGTACGGACTGGGTCACCGATGCCTCGATGCGCGCCCGCATTTCTTTGTGTTTGGTGTCCGTGCTCAGGCCGAAGACGCGCTGGTCCCAGGGGATGCCGACGTCGCCGTCCTCGAGTTGGACGATGATTGTGGTTGGGGTGTCGTCGTTGGCGTGTTCGTCAACGTCCGAGGCTGTGGTGGCGTCCTGCGGGTTGCCGGACTGTGGGTCGTCGCCGGACTGCGCGTCGTCGCGCAGGGCGAAGTTGTGGTGATGCGTTGCGTCTTCGTTGACGGTTGCTGCGTGTGTTGTTGGGATTGTGACCGGGGTAATTACGAGGGCACCTGCCGCTATCAGCGCCAGTGCCGAGACTTTTCGTCGGGACATCTGTGGCTCACTTGATCGACAATTGGGTGGATGCGAGGATCGCGCCGATGTGATTCTCACATGTCAATCATAGGACCTATGAGCTTATTCGATAAGTGATAATGCTTGACATGATGGGCTTTAAGAAGGATCTAGACACGCCTTCCGACAACGTTTAGGCACACAGATTGCCATATAGTCACGCCCGCTTCGCTTTCCAACAAACTGACACCTCCTCCAATTTACAAGGATTTTCGAGGGGCACCACGCGGGAGCGGTATCACATCGACAAACTATTGCCCGAGGCGGCGATTTCGACCAGCCATGACAGTGACGACGCTCGCGCCCCCGGACTATTGTCCGGGGGCGCGAGCCTTGCAGGCGGCCTGTGGGGTTAGCTCGCTGAGCGCTGCCACTGACCGGAATCAGAGAAGTAGTACCACGTGCCGTTGATCTGCATCCAGCCCGTCACTAGAGTGCCGCGCACCGGGTTGAAGTAGAACCAGTCGTCGCCCACCTTGGCCCAGCCGGACGCCATTGCGCCGCTGGTCGGATGCAGGTAGTACCAGCTTCCGCGATCGACCAGCCATCCGGTGGTCATCGCGCCGCTGACCGGATCCGTGTGGTACCAGGATCCACCGGCGAACACCCAGCCCGTGGCGAGCGTGCCGCGGCCGGGGGTCAGGTAGTACCACGCGGCCCCGTCGCGCACCCAGCCCGTTGCCATCGCGCCGTCGGCGGGGCGCAGGTAGTACCAGGATCCACGGTCGTAGTACCAGCCGGTCCGCATGGCGCCGGTGGTCGCGTCCAGGTAGTACCAGGTGCCTCCAACTGAGGCCCAACCGGTGGCCTGGGCGCCCGAGGGGGTGTGGTAGAACCAGGAACCAGCTTCCTTGACCCAGCCGGTACGCATGTAACCGGAGCTATCGAAGCGATAGGTGGCGCCGTCGATCGCCAGCGTGACGCCCTTCGGGTAGGAGCCATCGGCGTAGCTGTACCACCAGCCCTGCGCGTCGCTCACCCACGTGCCGGCGGGCACGGTGGGATTCGGCGCGGGTTCGGGAGCGGGCTCCGGATCGGGCATCGGCGAGCCGTCCAGGGTCACCTCGCGCTGGGCGGGGTTCAGGCCCCAGTCCCAGGCGATCAGGTGAGAGGACACGGGGGCCGCGCCCTCGTTGCCCTTCTCGGCCCAGGCACGGTTCAGGTCGGCGACGGGTACGTTGACGTGGTAGCGGTGGGAGCCGTCGGCCTGGATCTCGCCGTCGCCCTCAAGGAGCTGGCGGTAGTACCACGCGCCGTCGGCGTCAGCGCGCAGCTCGATGCCGGCCAGCGGCGAGGCGTCGGTGACGTCGAAGGAGAGCGTGCGCGCACCCTCGTCGCCGGTGACCGTCGCGTTGGAGATGACGGGTGCGCGGGTGTCGAGCGTGAACTCGTAGCGCATCTGCTGCGTGGTGGACGAGGGGCCGTCCGTGGCAGCTTCGAGTGTGAGCGTGTAACGCCCGTCGGGCAGTTCCTTGCCGCCCTCGTCCACACCGTCGAACACGGGGTCCTCGCCGGTGAACTCGCCCGGCTTGGTGTAGCCGGTTTCCAGGTCGTACAGGGACTTGCGCACCCGGGTCAGCTCGTAGGAGCGCACGCTCACCCCGGCCTCGTTCGTGTAGGTGGCGTTCATGCGGGGCACGGAGCGCAGCATGCCGGTGCGCGGGGCGATCGTGTTGGGCGCGCCCGGGGCCTGCGAGCGCGAGGCGACCAGTCGCGTCGGGTCGACGGTGACGACTGAGTTGTAGTCCTGCTTCTCGGCCAGGGGGTTGAGCCCACCCAGCGGGATCTCGGTCTCGGTGTCCATCAGCGCGGAACGGTAGACGTGCGCGGGGCGAGTCTCCTCGTCGGACCACAACTCGTCGAAGATCGCGGGCGCGCCCCAGGACCCGTAGAAGCCCAGGTAGGGAACCGTCAGGTCGGGGGCCCCATCGGCACTCGTGAAGGTGATGGCCCCGTCGATGAACGTCCCCTCGGGGGCATGAGCCGACGCGTACGAGGCGAACTCGGCTTCGGGGGTCACGGTGACGGTCACGGTGGCGCTGGAGGAGGCGGGGACCGTCACGGAGTCTGAGGAGAAGGCCAGGGTGATGCCCTGTCCCGCCCAGTTCTGCGAGTGCTCCATGAACAGGCCTTCCTCGACGACCTCGGAGAGGGCTTGGCCGCCGAGCGTGTAGGTGTGGGCCTGCGCGGACAGGTTCGTCAGCTGCACCTGGAAGGTCCATCCCGTGGTGCCGTCACCCAGGTCGGCCTTGGGGCGCGAGGGGTTGGCGCTACCAACGACGCTCGGGTAGACGGACGAGGTCGTGGCTGCCACCGCGTCGACCTCACCTGCGCCGACCTTGCGCGGGGAGTAGAAGGTGCCGTCCCCGAGCTCGATGTCGACCAGCGGGTGGGCGGTTCCCATGATGAGGTTGGTGACGACCGCGTTCTTGTCTGCGGCGCTCATGCTCGCGAAGGCCGGGTCGGAGGCGATGCGCTGGCGCACGAGGGCGGAGATGCCCGCGACCTGCGGGGAGGCCATCGAGGTGCCGGACAGGCTCGCGTACTCGCCTCCCAGGATCGCGGAGGTGATGTTGCCGCCGGGGGCTGCAACCTCGGGCTTGAGGGTCAGGTCCGGGGAGACGCCCCACGCGGAGAACTCGGAGGCGGCGGGGTTGGGCGAGGCCAGGACGATGCCCGAGTGGGTGACGGTGACGTAAATGTCGCCGCCCTTCGCGTCGCGTACCGCCTCGTCGAGCAGGTCCTTGCTCGCCTTGGTGATGGTCACCGTCGGCAGGTCGCGGGCTGCCCCCGTGATGGCCTGGTAGGGGGTGTTGGACTCCTCAGTGTCGGCGATCATCAGGGCGGCCGGCGGCGGGGTGGCCTTGAGCAGGTTCTCGGCCTTGAGCTCGTCGGTCATGGGGATGTCGCCGTGGGTGTCGATGCCGCCCTTGTCTTCCAGGACGATCGCGTCGGACAGGTCGTAGCGGTTCGTTTCCCAGTAGCGCTGGACTTCGTCGCTTCCGCCGAAGGATGCGTGGACGATCCGGTAGGTCTTTTCGGGTATGTCGCGCAGGCTGGGCACGGGTTCGCCGTTGCCGTCGATGGCGGTGGCGTAGGGGATCTTGTGGTCGCCGAGGCGCACGTAGGGCAGGGTGTCCTGGCTGTCGACCGAGGCGACGGCCAGGTTGGACTTGTAGGAGGCGGGTTCGCCGAGCGTGCCCGTGTCGGGGTCGGAGGCGAAGGGCTTGTTCTGGCCCGAGTTGTTGCCGTAGGCGTTGGAGAAGGCGTTGCCGGACGCGGCGTTGACGGTGATGCCGGCGTGTGCGAGCGCCTTGTAGACGTCGGCGAAGATCGAGCCGGCTTCGCTGCTCATGCCGGAGTCGTCGCCCAGCGAGATGTTGATGACGTCGGGCTTGATGATGAGGGCGTCGTCGAGGGCGGCCAGCAGGGCGTCGTCAGACATGGCGCCGTCGGCGTCGTGGACGACTTTGGCGACGATGAGCTGGGCGTTGGGCGCGGTTCCGCGCACCTCGCCGCCGTTGGCGGTCGCGATGGCGGCGACGTGCGTGCCGTGGGACATGTCCTTGGTGGAGGTGGGCACGACGGTGGCGTCGTTGTCGGCGTAGTCGTAGGCGAAGGGGATCTTGTCGGAGACCCACGCGCCGGCGGATCCGTGGGGCAGGCTGGGCGTCAGGGATGCGACGTCCGCCTGGTTCATGCGGATGGCGGAGGCATCGAGGGCGCCGGAGAAAGCGGGGTGGGTGATGTCCAGTCCGGAGTCGATGACTTCGATGACCTGGTGTTCACCCTTGTGGGTGGTCTGGTTGGCGCGGGTCATTTCGAGCGCGGCGGCGTTCTTGAGGACGGGGACACCGGCGGGCTCCTCCCCTTCCGCCATGGCTGCGATGGTGCGCGAGGCGAAGGCGGCTTTGACGCCGCTGGTGGCCTGGATGGCGCCGAGAGTGGAGGCGGGCGCCTGGAGCGCGAAGCCGTCCATCGCATGGCTGTACTCGCGAAGCGTCGTGACGGTGGCGCCGGGAAGAGCTTGCGCGACGGAGGCGGCAATGCGGTCGTGGGCCTCGGCGCGGTTGGTCCCGTCCTGAAGCTGGACGATGATGGTGGCCTGCTCGTCGGCCGACGAGGCCTGGGCCGGGTTCGCGGGTTGCGCGAAGGCGGTGGTACCGACGGATGCATGGCCTGCCCCGTCCGCTGCGAGCGCAGCTGGGACGGCGAGGGTTGACATGCCGAGGGCACCGGCGGTCATCAGCGCGAGTGCCGATGCGTGGCGGTAGGTCATGTGAGTCTCACTTCGTTCGTGACTGTGGGATACGAGCCAGGCGCGTGACGCGCCTGGCCAATTATCAGCAATTTCTCTCAGTTGTGCAGTATGCGTTGCGGAAAACCAGGGTTATAGAGATCAGTCCCCCGCGTGGCGGACAGGCATAACCGGCTTCAAGGTGGCGCTGTTGGCCGTACAGGTGGATGCCTGGGCCCCTTTACTGCGCAGGTTAACCCGATAGGTGGAGCGTGGGCAGGGCCGCCCACGCTCCACCTATAGGGCCCAGCTGTGCATCATCGGGCTAGTACTGCCACATCTCGGGCCCAGGTGACACAGACAGTCAGCACAGAACCACCCGCCCAGCGACAATTCGTTCGACCAACACGATTTGCCCATCCTCATAGTTGGTCCCAATCAACTAAAACACCGACTTTCCCGCACCACCACACCGAAAAGTCACCCCACCAGCAACACGTAGTGTCCTATAACCCGAAGACCACCGCGATCACCCCATCCGGTGGCCAGCGCGCAGATACGCCGAGGGGTCGACCGTGCGGTCGACCCCTCGGCGTATCCCATCAACACAGTTCACGTTCTCCCAGATGACTCCTCACAACGATTCTCGTCGGCATCTCCCGGGCCCGAGTGGCCCGTGCCGTATTCCCTTGTCATGACACCTACTGTAGGGATCGAGTCTGTGCAGAGCACCGGGGCGTCCTGTGACAACGCTGGGATCATGCGTTGGCGCGGGGCACTAGTGGATCCACTTGCCGGTGTCGGAGAAGTGGTACCAGGTCAGTCCGATCTTGACCCAGCCGGTGACCATGATGCCGTCGGCGGGGTTCAAGTAGTACCAACCGTCGTAACCGTGGTACCACCCCTTCACCATTTTTCCGGTGGTGTCGCCCAGGTAGTACCAGTGAGAGCCATCCTTGAACCAGCCCTTGACCATTGCGCCGGTGACGGGGTCCAAGTAGTACCAGTTGTCCTTGTCCTGCACCCAGCCGGTGACCTGCTCGCCCGAGGAGGAGTGGTAGTACCAGTGGTTGTAGTAGTAGGTCCAACCGGTGTGCATGTAGCCGTCACCGTTGAAGCGGTAGATCTTGCCGTCGATGACAACTGAGGTGCTGCGGGCGTAGGTGCCGTCCGCGTAGGCGTACCACCATCCGAAGATGTTGTGCCTCCACGTGCCAACGCCCGTGGCCGCGTTGACGTCGAGGGTTCCTCCCACCTCGACCGCCACGCTCACCTCGGCGCTGACCTGGGTCACGTCGCGGGCCTCAACGCGCAGGGACCTGGCAGCCCCGGTGGGCGTCCAGGAGAAGGTCAGGGACGAGGCCGCCTCACCGTCGCCGCCCATCGCCGTCCAGTCCTGCACGACGGTCTCGGCGCCGCCCGTGCCGACCTGGATGACGCGCAGCTCGCGCCCCTGAGCGATGGCGCCGCTCACGGTGGCGGTCATCTGCACAGGAGCACCCACGGCGCCGCTCCAGCGAACCCCGTCCCCGGCCTCGTCAATGCCGGTGCCGGACAGCGAGATTGACGCGGGCACGTAGGCGTGCAGGTGGGACAGGTCGATACCTTCCTTGACCAGCTCAGCCTTCGCGACCTCCCAGGCGGGCGACCCCTCGGCGGCGGCCACGTAGACCTGCGCGTCGGACTTGTATCCCTCAGAGGAGAAGGGGTCGAGCTGGAAGGTGGTGACGGTCGAGGGCAGGACGATGATCCTGGGGCCCTTGCTGCGCACGTCGACGCGCGTCATCCCCTCGCCGAAGAACGCGGTTTCGATGCGCCCGTTGGAGGGCTCCCCATCGGTGTAGTACTCGCCGTTGATGCCGCCGCGCACGATGAGGTGACGGGGCGCCAGGTTCTCGCGCGTGGGCATGAAGAGTTCTCGCGTGTTCTTACCCAGGATGACGGTGTCCAGTCCGGTGTTCTGAACGCCGCGCACGACCTCCAGGGACTCGGGAAAGTCCATGTCCACCAGGTTCGTGCAGCCGTAGAAGGCCGCGTAGTCGATGGTTGTCAGCCCTTCGGGCAGGGTGACGCGGGAGAGCGAGCTGGCCCCGTCGAATGCCAGGGAGCCGATCTCCTTCGTGCCCGCGGGGACCTCGAACTCGGCACCGGGCCTGGCCGGCGGGTAGAGGGCAAGGCGCTGCCCACCCTGGTCGTACAGGACCCCGTCGACCGCCTTGAACGAGGCATTGGCGGGGTTGACGGTGATGGTGGCCAGCGCCGTATTCCCACTCAGCGCCGCGTTTCCAATGGTGGACAGGCCCGCTCCCACGTGCACCTCGGTGAGCGAGGTGTTGTTTGAGAACGAGGAGTTTCCGATGGAGGTGACGCTATCGGGCAGGGTGAGGGAGGTCAGGGCGGCGCCCGTGAAGGCGTTTTGAGAGATCGTCGTGAGACGGCCGAGGTCGGGACGCAGGTTCAGCTCGCGCAGATTCTTCGCATAGATGAACGCGCCGTCGGGCAGGGTCTTGATGCCACCCACGTCGAGGCTGGTCAGCTTCTCCATGTTGGAGAACGCCCACGTGTCGGCGCTTTCAACACCATCGGGCAGCGTCAGGGACGTCAGCTCCGCATACGAAAAAGCCCATGCACCGATGTCACGCAGCGACGAGGGCAGCGTGAGGGTCGACAGCTTCGCGCCATAGAAGGCCTGGCGCTCGATCGTGTCGGTCCCATCCAGGACCGTGTAGGTCCCACCGGGTGCCTTGGAAGCGGGGTAGGCAACCAGGTGCGAATGATCCTTCGTGTACAGGACCCCGTCATGGCTGGAGTAGTTCGTACTGGCCGCATCCACCTCGATGGCCTCGAGCTGGTAGGAACCCAGGAACGCATCGGTCAGCTGGCCCTCGTCAATGTTGGGGCCCAGGTGGATGGTCTTCACCCTTCCCATGTTCTGGAAGGACTCGTAGATCGTGCGCACGGAGCGAGGCAGCCTCAGGTGCTCGATAGCCGTTCCACCGAACGCCTGGTCACCGATCTCGGTGAGCTGAGAGGGGTGTTGCTCGTCATCCTGGAAGGTGATCTCCTTCAGGCCGCTGCCATAGAAGGCCCTATCGTCGATCGAGCGCACGCTGGCGGGAACCCACACCGTGTCGAGCGATATGGAAGAGAAATCAGGGCCGATACCAGTTACGCCCTCGGGGATGACGACGTTCTTGTCCTTACCCTTGTAGGAGGTGAGCACGCCGTTGTCGTCCGTGATGAAGTCGCCGCGAGGATCGGGCTGGACGGTCACGGAAATCGTCGCAGTCTTCGTCTGCCCCGACGAGTTCGTCACTTTCGCGGTGAGCGTGCCGGTGCCGGGCTGCTCGTAGGCCACCAGATCGATAGCCGTCGGGCTCTTGGCCTCGTCGATCCTTCCCAGCGAGGACGGGGTGAAGCTCCACGTGATGTCGCCGTCGTGGAGGGAGGGAGCCAGGAGCGCGTTGACGGACTCGACGTGGTTGAAGATCATCGTCATCTCGGGGACGGACAGTTCGATGCCGACATCCTCGGAGACCTCCCGGACCTGGACCGCGGCCGTGGAGGTCAGCGTTGCGTCGTCCTTGTCGGTCACGGTGATCGTTGCGTCACCGACTCCCACAGTGCCGACGTGGCCCTCCTGATCCACGGTCACAACCGAGGGATTCGAGGACGTCCAGACGACGTGGTTGGGATAGGCGGGGCCGGAGTCGTAGGACGCATCAAAGGTAAAGGACTGGCCAAGGGCCACGGCCGTCGACTTCGGCCATACGTACAGCGCCGTCGTCGGCACCCCGATCGTGGGGGCGAGCGTCGTCGCGGGCTGGAGGGAGCTGGTCGCGGCCGCCGCGCCAGCCCCTGCGGCGGATGCTGGGGATACGCCGAGGGCCGTCAGCGCCAGGGCGCCGACAGCCGCCAGCGCCACCGCGCAGAACTTTCGATGGGACATCTGGACCTCACTGAGTTAACTAATGGATGAAGGAAAACGCGCGCTGCTTTGTGGCGAAATCCTCGTTTAACACTAGTATGGCTTCCCCTCAAACGGGCACGATAATGAGACATTTTCTCAGCATGTGTCAAACATGTGATGCGTTTAAATTCAGCATTTTTCACCCAGCTGATAACAATCCATCACGCCGTCACAAGCGGCTTCACAAGTGCCCTTGCGGGATCGTCGCAACACGCCAGTGCAGGCCTCACTCCAACAAGGAGGGCGGGGCCGACCATACGGTCAACCCCGCCCACGTCGCATTCGACGTTTTATTCGACCCACTGGCCGGATTCTGAGAATCGATACCACGTCACACCGGAGAGCACCCAGCCGGTAGCCATCGTGCCGGACCCGGGCGTCAGGTAGTACCAGGAGGCGCCCTGCTTACTCCACCCGGTCACCATCGCGCCACCCGTCTCACTCAGGTAGTACCAGGAGCCACCCTCCTGGAGCCAGCCCGTCACCATCGCACCCGTGCCCGGGGCAAGGTAGTACCAAGAGACGCCATCGAGGATCCAGCCGGTCGCCTGGGCCCCCGAGGGCTGGTGGAAGTACCAGGCGCCACGCTCGAAGACCCACCCGACACGCATGTACCCCTCGGCGTCGAAGCGGTAAATCTGGCCAGCGATCGTCACGGCCGCACCGGCCGGGTAGGAGCCGTCTGAATAGCGATACCACCAGCCGCGAGCGCCCCACACCCACTCCCCCATGTGGTGCGCGAGCTCGGGGCTCGTCGTCGGCTCAGGGCTCGGGGCAGGCTCGGGGCTCGGTACGGGGCTGGGCTCGTCGTCGAAGGCCGGGGCGGGCTTCGCCTCGTTCGCAGGATCGGGCTCCTCGTTGGGCACCGGAAGCGCAATGGGCGGCAGAACGTGGGTGACGACAACTGTCATCGGCACCGATCGAATCAGGCCGGTGGCGTCGCGAGCGTCGACGCGCACCAAGGCATCCTCGGGGGCCGGAGTCCACGCGTAGGACGCGGTAGCGAAGCGCCCATCCGTGCTTGCCACCATCGCGCTCCAGTCCTGCAAGACCGTCTCACCGCCATCCTCGCCGACGCGAACGACGCGCACCTCACGCCCGGAGGGCACGCCTCCACTCACGGCGATATCAACGCTCACCGACGCGCCGAGGGACGCGGTGAGCACGTACCCCTCCCCGGCCTCGGCGATGCCGGTGCCCGACAGGGACAAGGTGGGACTCTCGAGCGACACCAGGCGCGAGGCGTCGTAGCCGGCGGCCTCCATCGCGGATTGCGTGACCGTCCACGCCGAAGAGCCCTCGACGTCGGCCACGTAGATGGTCGTGTCTGCCTTGAGGGCCTCGTCCATGCTCGCGGCGAGCGTGACCTCCTCGGCGCTGGAAGGCAGAACGAGGACGCGCGGCACCTCCTGCTGGAAGGAGAATGACGTCATCCCGTCGCCGAAGAACGCGCTAGCCGGGCGATCCCCCGTGTTCTTGCCGGCGGAATGGAAGGAACCGTTGACACCGCCACGAACGATGATGTGGCGCGCGAAGCGCTGGCCGTGGGCGACCATCGACAGTTCGCGCACCTGCGTGCCCATGTCGATGGTGTCCAGGCCTGTGCCGACCAGGCCTCGGGCGACCTGCACCGAGTCCGGGATGGGCATGTCTGTCAGCTTGTCGCAGCCGCTGAACGCGTCGTCGTCGATAGTGATTAAGCCGTCGGGCAGCGTGACGCGTTCAAGCCTGGCACTGTTCTCGAAGGCACCCGCCCCGATCGTCGCCGTGCCCGGAGCCACCGTGGCCGCGCTCGCGGGGGTGGCGGGGGCGAATCGGACCAGGGCCTGGGACGAGGAGTCCGTGTGATAGAGGCCGCCGCCCTCGACGAAGAACGAGGAGTTCGCGGGGCTGACACTCAGGGTCGCCAGGGCGTCGTCGCCGCCCAGCGCGTAGTCGCCCATCGAGGACAGGGATGCCCCCACGTGGAACGAGGCCAGGGCGCCGTTCTGGGAGAAGGCCTCCACGCCCACGGTTGACACCGTGTCCGGTAAGGTGATCGAAGGGTCTGAGATTCCAACGAAAGCGCCTTCGTCCACGGTCCGCAGGGTGCCCAGGTCGGGGCGGAAGGTGACGTCGCTGAGGGCCGCGTCGTAGCGGAAGGCGTTGGAGGAGACGGCGGTGGCGCCGCCCAGGTCAACGCGGGCCAGCTTCGGCATCTGCCAGAAGGCGGAGGCCCCCATCGTCTCAAACGCGTCGGGCAGCGTCAGCGACGTGAGGGCAGCGCCCTCGAAGGCCTGCTTGCCCACGCGGCGCAGCGTGTCGGGGAAGGTCACGGAGCTGACCTGCGCACCCAGGAACGCCAGGTCGTCAACGTCTGTGGTCCCCGAGACGACCTCGTAGGAGCCGCCCGCGTTCTTCACCGCGGGGAAGGCAATCAGGTGCGAGCGGTCTTCGGAGTAGAGAACGCCATCGACACTCTCGTAGTGCGGGTTGCCCGCGTCGACACGGATGCTACCCAGCGCGGGGGTGGAAGCAAAGGCACCCACCAGCTGACCCTGCTCAACAGCAGGGCCCAGGTCGATCGAGGCCAGGTTCACCATGTCGACGAAGGCGTTGGTGTCGATCGTCGTCAGCGAGCGGGGCAGCGTCAGAGCGGACACTCTCGTGTGGGTGAAGGCGCGGCTTCCAAGCTCGACAAGCTGGGAGGGCACGTCCGCGTCATCCTGGAAGGTGACGGCCTCAAGGCCGCTGCCATAGAAGGCCTCGTTGCCGATGCGGCGGACACTCGCGGGGATGTGAACCGTCCTGACGGTGGCCTCGGAGAAGGCGCGATCCCCGATCGCGGTGACGCCCTCGGGGATGCTCACGTCCGTATCGGTCCCCCGATAGGAGATCAGTTCGCCCCTCTCGTCCATGACGAAGTCGCCCGAAGCGTCGGCCAGGACCTCAACGGGGATCGTCATCGTCTTACTCTGACCAGCCGGGGTCGTGACGCGAGCGGTGAGGGTGCCGGTTCCCGCGCTCCCGGCGGGGTGGAAGACGGCTGTCGGCGCGCCTTCGTCTGGGGCGATGGTGCCCAGCGTGGACGGGCTCAGCGTCCACTGGACGTGACCGCCGTGCAGCGAGGGGGCCAGGAGCGCGTTCAGGAAGACGGGCTCCCCGGCGATGGAGACCAGGGACGCGGCGGACAGCTCGATCCCGCGTTCCTCCGTGACAGCGCGAACGATGATGGGCACGGCCGTATTGAGGGAAGGATCTGAGCGATCACGCACGGACAGCGTCGCCTCGCCCGGGCCAACCGCGCTCACGGTCCCCTTGTCGTCCACGGTCAACACCGACGTGTCGGATGAAGCCCACGTCAGGTCGGGTAGGACGGCGGGCCCGGTGTTGTACTCAACCGTGTAAGCGACACTCTGCCCGGGCACAAGAGCCGTGCTCCCAGGCCACAGGCGCACGACGGCCGTGTCGGCGTCGCGGTTCGAGCCAGCGAGATCGCCGGACTGCGCACTTCCCTGCTGGGCGGCCATATCAGCCGCGACCGCGCGGGTACCGGGGACGCCGAGCGCGGTCACGGCGAGAGCACCGGCCAGCGCAAATGACAGCGCCACGTGTGTTCGATGGGACACCATAACTCCCTGTGTCGACAAGCATGTGAAGAACGACTGCGCGGCCATACGCACAGTTTTCCGTCAAACATGATCCCAGGAAGTATTACCGCGTACCTGCTGGAAGATTTATTCTCACCGTTGCCGAAGGGCGCTTATTGTCCGATGACGCGTACGTTCACCAGTGATAACAACGAAAATCGCGGGACTGTTGACTGCCACACTCACCCCTCATGCGGGCGCAGACACAGGCCCGCGCCTCCCGGGAAACTGACCGGGGGGCGCGGGCCGATGAGGTCAGGCGTGAGCCTGGAGCCAGGCGCTTAGCTGATCAACTGGCCATTGTCGGCGAAGTGGTACCAAGTACCCCAAATCTTCAGCCACCCCGTAGCCATCGCGCCGCTACCGGACTGCAGGTAATACCAGTGACCACCTTCCTGAAGCCAGCCCGTATGCATCGCGCCAGTGGCCGGGCTCAGGTAGTACCAAGAACCACCAATATGTGCCCAGCCAGTTGCCATCGCACCGCTGCCCGAAACCAGGTAGTACCAGGACGACCCCTGGCTCAGCCAGCCGGTCACCATCGCACCCGAGGCATTGTGGTAGTACCAGACGCCCTGGTCCTTCACCCACCCGGTGCGCATGTACCCCGACGCATCAAAACGATACGTGGAACCATCAATCACCACAGCCGCATCAGCCGGATACGAACCATCCTCGTAGCGGTACCACCAGCCACGACCATCCCACTTCCACACGCCAGCCTTCGGCGCGGGAACAGGAGCATTGACGTGAATGGTCACGGCGGCAGACACAGAAGGCTGGGTCGGGTCAGCAACCGTAATGGTCGCATCACCCGCACCAACCGCCGTCACCACGCCAGTATCCGAAACCGTCGCCACGGCCTCGTCCGACGAGGACCACACCACGGAGGTCACGGTCGCATCCGCAGGCTCGCGGGTGACGCTCAGCGTCACAGACTCCCCCGCCACCAGCGACGCCGAGGCAGGCGAGACCGACAGCGACGTCATACGCACGAGGGACGAGGGCAGCTGCGTCGTTCCCTTGTTCTTGGCCCAGTCCCACACATGCAGGGACAGCGTCGACGGGTCGTCACCCGCGCCCGTGGTCGCGGTGAGCGGCACGTCCTTGAGGTCGTAGTGGGCATGGAAGAGCCCGTCCTCACCTCGCGCAGCGGGCTCCTCCTCGTACTCGCGCTGGACATAGTCCTTGCCCGAGTCCGGGAAGAGACCGCATCCGGCGATAGGCGCGGAGTCGGTGACGTCGAAGGACAGCGAGTAGGTATTCTCGCCCGTGGGCACGATCGTCATGTTGGAGACGACCGGCGCCTGCGTGTCCAGCGTGAAGTCCCACGTCATCTGCTGCTTCGTACTGGAAGGAGCGTAGGTCTCGGCCTCGATGACCAGCGTGTAGACCCCGTCGGGTAGGGGGTTGCCCGCCTCGTCGTAGCCGTCGAACACGGGTTCGTCTCCCCAGTCTTCGACGTTGGCCCCCAACAAACCGTAGGGGATTTCGTGGTCATGCAGGGACGCGCGGCGGTGCGAGCGGGTGTAGGAGCGCACGACCTGTCCTGCGTCGTTGAGGTAGCTGTAGGTCAGGGTGTCGATGGGGCGCAGCGTGTACGTCGAAGGACCAACGTGCGAGGGGGCCAGGAACTCGTCGGACCGGGAGACGTAGAACAGGGCGGGGTCCGACTGCTGCAATTCACGGATGTCATTGTGATTGTAGAGCGGGTTGACGTCGCCCAGCGGCATGCCCGACATCAGGTTCTTGAAGGTGGATCCGTACAGGTGCACGCCGGCATCCTTACTGCCATCCCACTTGCCATCGAAGACGGGCGAAGCACCCCAGGAGCCGTAGAACCCCATGTAGGGGACCGTGAGGCCCGGCTGCCCGTCAGCGCTCGTGAAGGTCACGGCGCCGTCAACGTAGGTGCCGGAGGGCGCATTCGTGTTCGCGTACGAGGCGAAGGCGGCCTGCGGGGTCACGGTGACGGTCACGGTGGCGGCTGACTTGGCGGGGACGGTCACGGAGTCCGCCGAGAAGACCAGGTCGATCCCAGTACCCGCCCAGTCGGTGGAACTGAACGTGAAGGAGTTCCCCTCAATGGTCGGCGAGAGAGCCTGTCCGCCGAGGGTGTACGTGTGGGCGGTATCGGAGACGTTGGTCAGTTGCACCTGGAAGGTCCAGCCGTCGGTGCCGTCACCCAGGTCGGCCTTGGGGCGCGATGGAGTCGCGGCTCCCACGACGGTCGGGTACACGGACGAGGTCGTGGCCGCCACTGCGTCCACCATGCCTGCGCCGACCTTGCGCGGGGAGTAGAAGGTATGTCCCCCTCGCGTCGTGTCCACGACCGGGTGGGCGGTGCCCATCAGCAGGTTCGTGACCACAGCGTTTGTCTCCTCAGCGCTCAGGCCTGAGAACATCGGATCGGTGGCGACGCGCTGGCGCACGAGGGCGGCGATACCCGCCACCTGAGCCGAGGCCTCGGCCGTGCCAGCCCTGCGACCGTAGGAGCCCGCGGGCAGCGCGGACATGACGTCGCCGCCGGGGGCGGCGATTTCAGGCTTGAGACGCAGGTCCGGTGTCACGCCCCAGGAGGAGAAGCGAGAGGGGGAAGGATCCGCAAGGGGCTGACCGTCGCGCTTGTCGACCTCGTCGAGAGAGGCGACTGCCAGGGCGTTCGAGTCGAGCGCGGGCAAGATAATCGCGCCGTAGTCGGCGTCAGTGGCGAAGGGCTGGTCCCCCTTATTCCAGTTGCCCCACGCGGAGGACGTGTAGTCACCGGCGGGCGCATTGATAGCAATACCCTGGGCGGTCAGGGCGGCGTAGACGTCGGCATAGGTGGCCAAGGCATCGCCGTTTTGCCCGGCGTTGTCACCGACGGACACGATGAGGACGTCGGGCTTAAGGATAGCCGCGTCGTCGAGGGCGGCCAGCAAAACGGAATCGTTGATCTCCTGATCATCGTCGCCAAGAACCTTCGCCATCACGAGCTGCGCATCGGGCGCGGCACCCCGGAACTCCGAGCCGTTGGCGGCCGCGAGCGCCGCCACGTGGGTGCCGTGCGTGTATCGAGCATCGCTGGTTTGGTCGGGGAACTGACCGGGATCTGGGTAGCTCACGTCCGCGTCACCGTCGGCGTAGTCGTAGGCGAAGGGGATCTTCGCGCTCACCCAGCCGCCGCCCCGCCCGTCACCGAGTCCGGCCGTCAGGGAGGCCACGTCCGATTGAGCCAGGCGCGCGCCCTCCACGGGACCCGCGAAGGCGGCGTGGCTCGTGTCGAAGCCGGTGTCGATGACCTCGATGACCTGCCCCGAACCCTTGTGGGTGGCTTGGGCGGCCGCCGTCATGTCCATCGCAGCCGAGTGCGCGGGGTCGTGGTCCTTGTCATTGTTGCCGCTGTTGCTGGACCCGTACTCGTCGTAGACCGTGGCGCTGTAGCGATCCTTGAAAGCGGCCTTCACGCCGGGCGTTGCCTTGATCGCCTTGAGGGAGGACATGGGCGCTCTGATCGCGAAGCCGCGCAGGACGTGCGTGTACTCGCGCACGCCGGTCACGTTAGCCCCGGGGACGGCCGCCGCCACGGAGGCGGACACGCGCTCCTTCATCTCCGCGAGCGCGGGGGCGTCGTCCGTCAGCTGGACGATGATCGTCGTGGTGTAGTCCTCGTAGTATTCCGAGGACGAGGCCTGGGCGGGTTCCGTCGACCGGGTGTCGTCAGCGACGGAGGCAGGCGCGTTAAGTGTTGTTACGGCGAGCGCACCGACGGTTGTCAGCGCCAGTGCCAAGAGTTTTCGATGGGACATGTCTGGCTCACTTGTCGGAAGGTTTGACCAATGTTGAGGTCGCCACTATGCGAGGCTCCTCACATCCAAGCGTAGACTGTTCAGCATGTGTGACAAGCCTTTTCTGGCAATTCGTATTAGTTTTGACAAACATACAAGCGAACTCTTGGGCCACATTGCCTGCCAGCGTGTTCAGAATTTAACCATCATTATGAGGGAGCATGACGCACGACTGTCGAGTGTCGAGTCATCGTTGCACGTCACGCAGACATAGGCCCGCGCCCCCGGACGTCTGACCGGGGGCGCGGGCGCGGGTGAGCGCGAATCGACTCAGGTACTTAGTCGATCAGCTGGCCGTTGTCGGCGAAGTGGTACCACTTCCAGTAGATCTTGACCCAGCCGGTCACCATGGCCCCGGAGGAGCGATCCAGGTAGTACCAGTGCCCGCCTTCCTGAAGCCAGCCCGAATGCATCGCACCAGTGGCCGGGCTCAGGTAGTACCAGGTGGAGCCCACCTGCACCCAGCCGGTGGCCATGGCCCCGGTCGCGGGGCTCATGTAGTACCAGTGCACGCCCGAGTACACCCAACCGCTCACCTGGGCACCCGAGGAAGCGTGGTAGAACCACTGACCGCCCTCGTTCACCCAGCCAGTACGCATGTAGCCGGAGGCGTCAAAACGATACGTCGTCCCGTCGATCATCACAGCCGTGCCAGCCGGGTAGGAACCGTCCTCATAGCGGTACCACCAGCCGCGGCCATCATGCTTCCACTCCCCCACCTTCGGCGCGGGCGTGTCATCGGCCGCGAGGGAAACAGCCAGCGGAGCACGGTTCAGGGGCCAGTCCCACACCTGCAGGTAGACAGCCTGCGGGTCAGCGCCCGAGCGCCGCGCGATGTCCGAGAGCTTGATGTCGTAGTGGTAGTGGCGCAGACCGTCGCCTCCGAGCTCGCCCCAGCCGTATTCCTTCTCGCGCATAAAGGCCTCGCCGTTCGCCGCCATCGAGAATCCGTAGCCCGCGATGGGCGAGGAGTCGGTGACGTCGAAGGAGAGCGCGGCGTCGTCCCCCTCGCCCGTGATGGCCACATTCGAGATGGTGGGCGCCTGCGTATCCAGTCGGATCACGTGGGTGAGCTGCTCGGTCGCCGGGTTCGCCCCGCCCCTCGTTCCTTCGATGGTGAGCGTGTAGTTGCCGTCAGGCAGTTCGCGGCCCGCCTCATCATAGCCGTCGAAGAAGGGGGCGCTGTCGAAGGTGCTTTCGGCGGTGGTTACCTCCGAAAAACGCCCGCTGCCAACGGTGCGACTCCTGGGTGCGCCCGGGTAGGTGTAGGAGCGCACGGTGTCCCCGGCCTCGTTCGTGTACGTGTAGGTCAGCGAATCGACATCACGGAGCAGCACCGTCCCCGGGGTGGCGTACGTCCTGGCGTTTTCTTCCGCCGAGCGCGTGATGATGTACAGGCTGCGGTCATTCGTACTGATCGCCATGGACTCTTCCGGATCGAAGGGGTTGATCTGGCCGAGGGGCAGGCCGTGGAAGGTCATCGTTGACGGGCTGAGCTTCGACTCGCCGTACACGGGGCTATCGAAGATGCCCATCTGATCGCTCTCCCCGTAGAACCCCAGGTAGGGCACGGTCAGGTCGGGGGCACCGTCGGCGCTCGTGAAGGTCACCGCTCCGTCGATGAACGTGCCCTGCGGGGTGTTCTCCTTCGCCCACGAGGCGAACTCGGCCTTCGGGGTCACCGTGACGGTCACGGTGGCGCTGGAGGCGGCAGGAACGGTCACAGAGTCGGCCGAGAAGATCAGGTCGATGCCCGCTCCGGCCCAGTTCGTGGAGTTGGCTCGGAAGAGCAAGTCGATCACGTTCTCGGAGAGGGCCTGGCCGCCGAGGGTGTAGGTGCGGGCCTCATCAGAGACGTTGGTCAGCTGCACCTGGAAGGTCCACCCGTCGGCGCCTTGACCCAGCTCCGCCTTGGGGCGCGAGGGGTTGGGGGCACCCACGACGGTCGGGTACACGGGCGAGGTCGTGGCCGCCACCGCGTCCACCATGCCAGCGCCGACTCGGCGAGGAGACCAGAAGGTTCCATTCGCCTGGCTCGCGTCCACGACCGGGTGGGCGGTGCCCATCAGGAAGTTGGTGACAAGCGCGCTCTTGTCCCCGTCGGACATTCCGGCGAAGGCCGGGTCGGTCTCGATGCGCTGGCGCACGAGGGTCGCCGCGCCCGCGACCTGAGCCGAGGCCTCGGCCGTGCCCGACATGGTCACGTAGTCGTTGCCAGGCGCGGCGGAATTGACGAGCACTCCAGGAGCAGCGATCTCGGGCTTGAGCCTCAGATCGGGGGCAGGTCCCCACGAGGAGGAATCCCACGGCTTGAAGCTGGGCTGGCCGGGGGCACCCGACGCGCTCAGCGCCGCCACCGACAGGACAGACGAGTACTCGGCGGGCGCGCCGATCGCGCCCGGATCAGACCCTCGCGTGCTCCACGCAGCGCGCCCATCATCTCCGGCGGGCGCATCAACCGTGACGCCCTCCGCGGACAACTTGTCGTAGGCGCGCGCGTAGAGCCTCGCGGCGTCGCCGCTCACATCGCGAGCCGCCATGACAGAGACGACCAGGGCGTCAGGCTTGAGCACCATCGCGTCGTCCAGGGCCGCCAACACAACACTATCGCGAACGACGTTCCAGGAATCGGAGACGACCTTGGCGACGATGAGCTGAGCGCCGGGCGCGCTACCTCGATACGTTGTCCCGTTGGCGCCGGCAAGGGCAGCCATGCGAGTGCCATGCACGTGCCGCGTGTAGTCCTCAATTCCATACTCGTAGTCGGCCAGCACATTCGTGTCAGCGTCGGCGTAGTCGTATGCGAAGGGAATCTTGTCGCTGACCCACGCGCCGGCCCGCCCAGCACCGAGCTGGGTGGTGAGCGCCGCCATGTCAGCCTGGGTGACGCGCAGGGATGCGGTATCCAGGGTCCCGGCGAAGGCCTCGTGCGAGGTGTCGAATCCCGAGTCGATGACCTCAATGACACGCCCCTGGCCCCGCTCAGACGCCTGGTCTGCGTGGGTGAGCACCGACGGATCATCGATCTCATCGCTGGCCCGCCCCACAATTTCCGGGTACACGATCGGCTCGCGCACGCCATCGGAAACGACTGCCTGGACGCCCTGCACGCCCTTGATGGCCGCGAGGGCGGAGGAGGGTGCCTTCACGGCGAAGCCCTCAAACACGTGGTGATAGTCGCGCACATACTCGGTGCTCGCACCGGGCGTGGCGGCCGCTACCGCCTGATCGATGCGCTGTCGCACCCCCTCACGATCAGCACCATCCTCGAGTTGGACGATAACCGTCTGCTGTGCATCCAGGGAGACCCCGGTGTTCGAGGCGGCCTCGGCCTCGTGCGCGTCGGCCGCAAACGAGGGCGGCGCGCTCACGGTCGTACAAGCAAGGGCACCTGCCGCTACAAGCGTCAGCGCCAACCGTTTCCGGGGTAACATCTGTGACTCACTTTCTTCACAACTGGTTAATGGGTGCCTGCATCGTTGCTCGGATCCCTCCGTTCAAGAGTAACCTAGACCCGTTCATCGACAACTAGTTTTCTCAAATTTTCACGCAATCTGTCAAAACGCTCTCACACGCATTTGTCGGATAAACCTACCCATTGCCCAACATTTCAACGAAAAGAAGGGGGACGCCCCTGACCACTGCGTAACGAGGCAGCAACGTGTGCACACACTCAGTCCCACATATCGGCGACGCCGCGGAGCGCTGGACGCGCGAAAAGGCCCGCGCCTCCCGGAAAACTGACCGGGGGCGCGGGCCAATGAGGTCAGGCGTGAGCCTGGCACCATGCGCTTAGCTGATCAACTGGCCATTGTCGGCAAAGTGGTACCAAGTACCCCAAATACGCAGCCACCCGGTCACCATCGCACCACTACCGGACTGCAGGTAATACCAGTGACCACCCTCCTGAAGCCAGCCCGTATGCATCGCACCAGTGGCCGGGCTCAGGTAATACCAGGTGGACCCCACCTGCACCCAGCCCATCGCCATGGCCCCGGTCCCAGGATCCAGGTAATACCAACTCACACCCGAAAGCACCCAACCACTCACCTGAGCACCGGAGGCATTGTGGTAGTACCACACGCCCCGGTCCTTCACCCACCCAGTACGCATGTAACCGGACTCGTCAAAGCGGTACGTGACACCATCGATCACCAGGGTCGCATCAGCCGGATACGAACCATCCTCGTAGCGGTACCACCAGCCACGACCATCCCACTTCCACACGCCAGCCTTCGGCGTAGGAGCGGGCGCGGGCGCCTCCACGTGAACCATGGCGCTCGCCGACACGACGGACGGCTGCGTCGGATCCGCAACACTGATCGTCGCATCACCCGCACCAACCGCCGTCACCACGCCAGTATCCGAAACCGTCGCCACGGCCTCGTCCGACGAGGACCACACGAGGTTGACCTCCTCCGCGTCGGCAGGCTCGCGGGTGACACTCAGCGTCACAGACTCCCCCACCACCAGCGATGACGACTCAGGCGACAGAGACACCTTCGTCAAGGGCTGCGAGGTCACAGGAACCTCCATCACCGCCTTATTGACCGGCCAGTCCCACGCCTGCAGGTACACGACCGTACGGTCTGTACCCGAATGTTGTGCGAGCTCCGAGAGCTTGACCTCAACGTGGTAGACAAGCAAGCCTTCTTCTCCTCGCCTACCCACGTAGTTCAGCTCGCATTCCATGAAGGAATGACCGTCCGCGCTCCACGAGAAACCGCAGCTGGCGATCGGCGAGGAATCGACGATGTCGTAAGAGAGCACGCGCTCATGCCCCTCGCCCGTGATCGCAACGTTCGAGAAGACGGGCGCGTGAGTATCCACGCGAATCGGGTGGGTCAGCTGCTGGGTCACGGGTGACGGACCACCAGTCGTGCCCTCAATGGTGAGCGTGTAGGTCCCGTCCGGCAGCTCGTTACCCTGCGCGTCATAGCCATCAAACCAGGGCTTGTTGTCAAAGGAATCTTCCGCGGTGGACACATTGTAGAAGCGTCCAGATCCACTGGCCACGCTCTTGGGCACGCTTGCGTACTCGTAGGAGCGCACGACCTGACCGGCCTCGTTCGTGTACGTGTAGGTCAGCGAATCGACGTCACGGAGCAGCACCGTGCCCGGGGTGGCGTACGTCCTGGCATTGTCTTGCGTCGAACGCGAGATGATGTAGTACTGGCGGTCGTTGGTGTGGATCGCCATCTCGTCTTCCTCCGCGAAAGGATTGAGCTGCCCGAGGGGCAACCCATGGAAGGTCATCGTTGACGTGTGGAGCTTCGACTCGCCGTACACGGGGCTGTCGAAGACCGTCGAGTCACCCCAGGAACCGTAGAATCCCATGTAGGGGACCGTGAGGTCGGGGGCGCCGTCGGCGCTCGTGAAGGTCACCGCTCCGTCGATGAACGTGCCCTGCGGGGTGTTCTCCTTCGCCCACGAGGCGAACTCGGCCTTCGGGGTCACCGTGACGGTCACGGTGGCGCTGGAGGCGGCAGGAACGGTCACAGAGTCGGCCGAGAAGATCAGGTCGATGCCCGCTCCGGCCCAGTTCGTGGAGTTGGCTCGGAAGAGCAAGTCGATCACGTTCTCGGAGAGGGCCTGGCCGCCGAGGGTGTAGGTGCGGGCCTCATCAGAGACGTTGGTCAGCTGCACCTGGAAGCTCCAGCCGTCGGTGCCGTCACCCAGGTCTGCCTTGGGACGCGTCGGGTTTGCGGCTCCCACCACGGTCGGATACACGGGCGAGGTCGTGGCAGCGAGCGCGTCCACCATTCCAGCGCCGACTCGGCGAGGAGACCAGAAGGTTCCATTCGCCTGGCTCGCGTCCACGACCGGGTGAGCGGTGCCCATGAGAAGCTTGGTGACAACCCCGGACTTTTCCTGCTCGGACATCCCCGCGAAAGCGGAGTCGGTGTCCACGCGCTGACGTACGAGCGCGGCAATGCCCGCAACCTGAGCCGCAGCCTCGCCCGTTCCTTCCATTGATTGATAGAGGCGAGGCCGGTCCGGAATAGCGGAGTTGACTTCATCTCCGGGCGCTGCGATCTCCGGTTTAAGCCTCAGATCAGGGGTCACTCCCCACGAGGAGTCACTCCACGGGTACAGTTCGGAGCCTACTTCCGCGCCGGAGCCGCTCAGAGCGGTGACGGACAGTATCTGCGAGTTCGCGGCGGGTTCACCGATCATGCCCCCATCAGGCTGGTCCGCGCGCCGCGACGAGCGGCCGGAGTCTCCCACTGGCGCAACCACCGTCGTTCCTGCGTTGGCGAGCCTGTCATAGGCCTGCCCGTACAGGAGCGCCGCATCGCCGCTGATGGAACGATTCGCCAAGAAGGACACAATGAGGGTGTCTGGCTTGAGCACCATCGCATCATCCAGGGCCGCCAGGAGGTTACTGTCGAAGGCGTATTGAGAATAACTGGAGACAACCTTGGCGACGACAAGCTGAGCCTCAGGCGCGGCACCCCGATAGGTGGCCCCATTCGCAGCCGCGAGGGCCGCCACGCGAGTGCTGTGCGCGTGCTGCGTAAAGTCTTCCGGCCCGTAGAAGTACTCCTCGTACAGGTCCGTGTCACGATCTGCGTAGTCGTAGGCGAACGGAATCTTCTCGCTGACCCACGCGCCACCCCGGCCGACACCGAGCTGGGAGGTCACGGACGCCATATCGGCCTGCTTGAAGCGCAGGGAGGCGGTATCCATCGTCCCAGCAAAGGCCTCGTGTGTGGCGTCAAAACCCATGTCGAGAACCTCGACAACCTGTCCCTTGCCTTGGCCTGACGCCTGGTCGGCGCGGGTCAGCGCAGCCGGATTCTTGATTTCCTCACCGTCGCCCCGGCGAAATTCCGCGTAGAAGACCGGCGTGCGCCCAGCGTCAACGACGGCGGTCTTCACGCCCCGCACGCCCTTGATAGCCTCAAGCGCGGATTCTGGCGCCTTGATCGCAAACCCCTCGAAGACATGGCGGTACTCCGCCACGTCCTCGACGCTCGCCCCCGGCTGGGCCTGGGTGATGGCCTCTCTGACGCGCGTCTTCACATCGGCGAGCCTGGCGTCCTGGTCGCCGCCGACCTCCTCGACACTAACGATGAAAGTACTCCTCCCATCCGGCTTCCCCTGTTCACTCGACGCGGTCTCGGCATGGTCCGTATCGGTCGCAAGCGCATGGGGCATGGTCATGGTGGTGATAGCAAGGGCACTGGTCACAGCTAGCGCCAGTGCCGACAATCGACGGTGAAACATCTGCGGCTCACTCTCTTGACAGCTGGTTGATGGGCGGGCACATCGTTGCACCAGTCCCTGCGTTTAAGAGTAACCCCTCTCAGGCGCCGGAGTAGAGTTTTCTCGACATTTTCTCACAATTGTCAACAGACAATCGCCCCTATTTCTCGCACAGAATTACTTGTTTCCCGACTTTTTGCGGAAATAGCGTGGGGAGTCTCCTCTCTCCCACAGCGCGTTCCCCTCAACGCCCGTCACAGAGTCTGACAGCGCCCCTCTTCATCCCGCGCAACGGCGCAGACACAGGCCCGCGCCTCCCGGGAAACTGACCGGGAGGCGCGGGCCGATGAGGTCAGGCGTGAGCCTGGAGCCAGGCGCTTAGCTGATCAACTGGCCATTGTCGGCGAAGTGGTACCAGGTACCCCAAATACGCAGCCAACCGGTCGCCATCGCGCCACTACCGGACTGAAGGTAATACCAGTGACCACCCTCGCTCAGCCAGCCCGTATGCATCGCACCCGTAGCCGGGCTCAGGTAGTACCAGGTCGCCCCCACCTGCACCCAGCCCGTGGCCATAGCCCCGGTCGCGGGCTCCAGGTAGTACCAACTCACGCCCGACAGCACCCAACCGCTCACCTGAGCACCCGAAGCAGCGTGATAGAACCACTGACCGCCCTCGAATACCCACCCGGTACGCATATAACCGGCAGCGTCAAAACGGTACGTGACACCATCGATCACAAGAGCCGCATCAGCAGGGAACGAACCATCCTCGTAGCGGTACCACCAGCCACGACCATCCCACTTCCACTCCCCCACCTTCGGGCTGGGAGCGGGCGTGTCATCGGCCTTGAGGGAAACCGACGATGTCGCCCTGTTTTCAACCCAGTCCCACACCACCAGCTGGATGGTCGCAGGGTCGCCGCCGAGTTGGCTCAGGACGCTCGGGAGCTTGGCTTCGAAGTGCTCGTGGTAGAGTCCGTCGTCTGAGCGGGAGCTCGGATAACTGTTGACGCTCCACAGGGTCAGCGCTCCGTCCGGATCCGTCTTAAATCCGTAGCCGGCGATCGGCGAGGCGTCGGTCACGTCGAAGGAGAGCATGCGTTCCTCCCCCTCACCGGAAACGGTGACGTTCGAGACGACGGGCGAGACCGTGTCCACCGCGAAGCTGTAGCTGGTGTGCTGGGTCGCCGACGAGGGGCCGTAGGTGGCGGCCTCGATCGTGACCGTGTAGCGGCCGTCGGGCAGCTCATTGCCGTCCGCGTCGTAGCTATCAAAGCTCGGGGCGCATCCTGGGGACATGAACTCGGCGTTGTGCACGCCGCGCCAGTGGTCGTCGTAGAAGCCCTTGTCCGCGCGATCGCAGGTGTAGGTGCGCACGGTTGCCCCGGCCTCGTTCGTGACCGTGTAGGTCAGCGAGGGGACGGCGCGCAGCAGGATCGTGCCCGGAGTGACGCTTGTACGAGAACCGTTGCGCGTGATGACAAAACGATCGGGGTAGAAGCCGTGCAGCGCGCGCTCGTCTTCCATCTCGAAGGGGTTGAACTGTCCGAAAGGCAGGTTGCCGCTCATGAGCGTCGACCCGTAGCCGACGTTGTGGTTGTTCGGGGCCTGCTCGTCGAAGATTGCCGGGGTGCCCCAGGAACCGTAGAAGCCCATGTAGGGAACCGTGAGGTTCGGCTGCCCGTCAGCGCTCGTGAAGGTCACGGCGCCGTCGACGAACGTTCCGTTGGGCGTGTTGGCCGTCGCGTGCGAGACGAAGGCTGCCTGCGGGGTCACGGTGACGGTCACGGTGGCGCTGGAGGCGGCGGGCACGGTCACCGACTCGGACGAGAAGGTCAGGTCGATTCCCCGCCCCGCCCAGTTGGTTGAGTGGCCGGCGAAGAGCGTGCTCTGGACGTCTTCGGACAGGGCCTGGCCGCCGAGCGTGTAGGTGTGGGCGGCGTCGGAGACGTTGGTCAGGCGCACCTGGAAGGTCCAGCCGTTCGTGCCGTCACCCAGGTCGGCCTTGGGGCGCGAGGGATCCGGGGCCCCGACGACGGTCGGGTACACGGGCGAGGCCGTGGCCCCGACCGCGTCCACCATTCCCGCGCCGACGCGACGCGGCGAGTAGTAGGTGCCGTCATTGCGGGTCACGTCTGCGATCGGGCGAGCCGTGCCCATCACGAAGTTACCGACGAGTGCGTTCTTTTCGGCGCTGCCCAAGGCTGCGAAGGCCGGGTCGGTCGCGATCCGCTCGCGCACGAGGGCGGAGATTCCGGCAACCTGGGCCGAGGCCTGGGCCGTGCCCGACTGGCGACCGTAGTAGTTGCCGGGGCTAGCAGACATCACCTCGCCGCCGGGAGCCGCGACCTCGGGCTTGAGGCGCAGGTCGTAGGTCGCACCCGTGCCGGAGAAATCGGAGACGGTGATCGCCCCCGTGCCCAGGTCCGGCGCGTCCTGCTCGTTCACGGAGGCGACGGCCAGGGTCGAGGGGTAGAACGCCGGGAAGCCGAGGAGGCCCGTATCCGGGTTGGTGCCAAAGCTGGAAGTGCCATCGTTGCCGGCGGGCGCGCTGACCACGACCCCGGCCTCGCTCAGCTTCTGGTACACCTGCGAGTACAGAGCCACGGAGTCGGCGCTCATCCCCTCGAGCGTCGCAAAGGAGACGGTGAGGGCGTCGGGCTTGATGACCGCCGCGTCATCGAGGGCCGCCAGGAGCGCAGTGTCGTAGGCCGTGTACGTGCCGTCGCTGGTGACCTTCGCGACGACGAGCTGAGCCCCCGGCGCGGCCCCCGTGAAGGAGGTGCCGTTCGCGGTCGCAAGCGAGGCAACGTGCGTACCCTGCTCCGACGCCCAACTGCTCGCGTTACCTGTCGTCGCATCCGTATCCCCGTCGCCATAGTCGTATGCGAAGGGGATCTTGTCACTAACCCACGCGCCGTCCTTGCCTGCGCCGAGGCTGGGGGCAAGTGACGTCATGGCCTGGCGCGTGAGGCGCGCCGAAGCAGCATCCAGGGAGCCGGCGAAAGCCTCGTGCGAGGTGTCGACTCCGACGTCGATAACCTCGATGACCTGCCCCTGACCCCTCTGGGAGGCCGCCGCGGCGCCCGTCATGCGTGAGGCTGTGCCACGATCGGGGGAGCTGTCGGTGGAGTGGTCGCGCATGTCCCAGAAGTCGGGGTCTGTGACCGGCTCGTGACGCCCCTCGACGAAGGCGCCCTTGACTCCCTGCACGCCCTTGATGGCCGCCATCGTAGCGGCAGGCACCTCGGGCCTGTAGTCGTGACTACCGGCCGGCACCTTGATCGCGAAGCCCTCGAACACGTGATGGTAGTCGCGCACGTCCTGGATGGTCGCGCCGGGACTGACCTGGGCAACGGCCTCACCGATACGCTTCTTGACGTCGGCGTAGCGGGAGGCATGGTCGCCGCCACCCTCCTCAAGCTGGACGATGACCGTGGCCGAGCGTTCGCCCGAGTCTCGGTTCGTCGACGAGGCGTCGGCGCGCTCCGTGTCCGCCGCGACGGAGGACGGCGCACTCATAGCCGTTACGGCGAGAGCGCCGACGGCAACCAACGCCACCGCTGATAGTCTTCGATGGAACATCTGTGCCCACTTTCTTAACGAGTGACAAATCGGCATGCACACACGTGCAGCTCCACTGAACAAGAGTAACCCTATCGAGGGAGGACCACAGCAGTTTTCACGAATCTATCGCACCATCTATCAAACAGGTGTTTCCCGCATTTTCACAACATGTGGAGCGATGTCTAGCATTGTCACCTCACGTATGAGGAATCGCGTCTTTCTCTCATTCCCAGCCCACGCTCCCCCACAATCGCCCGGAGCCAACACCGCGCTGGGCGGCACTGACGCGCGAAGACAGACCTGCGCCCCCGAAATTTCTTCCGGGGGCGCAGGGATTGAGGGCGTCGTGTCTGTCGTCGGGCTAGCCGATCAGCTGGCCACTCGTCGAGAAGTGGTACCACGTTCCCGAGATCTGGAGCCACCCGGTTGCCATGGAGCCACTGGAGGGATCCAGGTAATACCAGGAGGCGCCATCCTTGAGCCAGCCGGTCGCCATATCACCGGCACCATTCAGGTAGTACCAGGTCGAGCCCACCTGCACCCAGCCGGTCGCCATATCACCGGCACCATTGAGGTAGTACCAGGAGGCGCCATCCTTGAGCCACCCGGTCGCCATGGCACCGGCACCATTGAGGTAGTACCAGGTCGAGCCCACCTGCACCCAACCCGTCACCATCTGTCCGGTCGCCGGGTCCAGGTAGTACCAGGATGAACCATCCTTTACCCAACCGCTCGCCTGAGCACCCGAGCCGGTGTGGTAGTACCACGATCCGCCGTCCTTCACCCAGCCCGTGCGCATGTATCCAGAGGCATCGAATCGGTACACGGTTCCGTCAATCGTCAGCGCCTGATCCTTCGGATAGGAGCCGTCTGCGTTGACATACCACCAGCCGCGAGCGTCCTGTTTCCATCCACCGGTCTGCGGCTCGGGAGCCGGAGAAGAACCGACACTCAGCCTCGTCGAATGCAGGGCATAGGAGGCGTCGCGCACGTCGACACGCAGGCCCACAGTCGCACTGGTCGGGGTCCACGCGAAGGATGCCGTGCGAGACGCGAGGGCGCTCCAATCCTGGAGGACGGTTTCGGCATGGCCCGGCCCAACCTGAACGAAGCGCACCTCGCGCACGTCCTGGGTACCGCCGGTAGCGGTGACGGTCACCGTCGTCGGCGCACCCAGGCCAGCGTTCAGCGCGTACCCCTCCCCGGCCTCGGCGATGCCAGTGCCCGACAGAGCGAGCGTGGGCGCGGAGTATTCCAACAGGTTCGCCGTTTTGTATCCGGCACTGTCCATCGCTGCCTTGACTGTCTTCCAGGCCTGCGATCCCTTGGCCCCAGCAACGTAGATGGTGGTGTTCGCCTTCGTGTCGGCGTCGACTTCTTCGTCAAGTTGCAGCGAGGTCACGGTCGAAGGCAACACAATGACGCGCGGTGTCTCGCTCCAGAAGGAGAACGTCGTCATCCCCTCGCCGAAGAATGCGCTCTCCGGGCGGCCGTTCGAGGCACGGCCCTCGGAGTAGAACTCGCCGTCCACGCCGCCGCGTACGACAATGTGGCGAACGTTGCGGATGCCGCGCGTGACCATGCGCACATTGCTGACCCGATCCCCCAGCTCGAGCGTGTCCACGCCGGTATTCGACACGCCTTCGAACGAGGTGACGGACGCAGGAACAACCAAGCTGGTCAGCTTCGTGCAGCCGCCGAACGCATCGTCACCGACCGCCGTGAGCCTTCCCAGCTCGGGACGCATGTTCACCTCGGTCAACGCACGATCATTCAGGAAGGCGTTATCCGACACCGTGGTCGTGCCACCCAAGTCCACCCGAGTGAGACTCGAGGCGTTCGAGAACGCCCAGGAACCGATCGTCTCAAGCGAATCCGGCAGGGTCACAGACGTGAGCCGAGAGCTTTCAAACGCGTAGTCACCGATCGTGCGCGCCGAGGAAGGCAGCGTCACCGTCGCAATGGTCGCACCCGCGAACGCGTAGTCATCGATCTGCGTGACCCCGCCAACGACTGCGTAGGCCCCTCCCGTATTCTTTGCCTGCGGATAGGCAATCAGGTGCGAATGATCCTTCGAATACAAGACACCGTCGACGCTCGCGTAGTTTGTGTTGGCAGCATCGACCTCGATGGAAGTGAGCGCGCTTGTTCCCACAAAGGCCGCCACCAGCTGGTCCGCACCAACATTGGCTCCCAGGCGGATCGACGTGAGCCCGCTCATCCCCGCAAACGCGTTGTAGCCGATCGTCACCACGGAGCCCGGCAGCGTCAAGGTCTTCAGAGTCGTTGACTGGAACGCACGAGCCCCAATCGTGGTGAGCTGGGAGGGATGCTCCTTGTCATCCTGGAAGGTGAGCTCCTTCAGCTCCTGACTCACGAAGGCATCATCGCCGATGACACGTACGCTCGCGGGGATCCACAACTTCGTCAGCTGCGCGTTATCGAACGCCTCAGTGCTGATCTCGGTGACACCGTCGGGGATCGTGACCTCCCTGGCGGTTCCCGTGTAGGCGGTGAGAACACCGTTCTTGTCGATCTCGAAATCTTCGGACGGATTGGGCTGCGCGGCCGGCGCGACAACGCTGGAATGCGACACCGCCCCAGAGTCGGCCGCGAACGCTGCGGGAACGCTGACCGTAGAGAAAGAAACAACCCCGGTCAGCGCTACTGCAAGCGCCGCCACGTGTCGATGAGACATGACTATGCTCCCTGTGTTGACAATTCGGCAAACGGCGGTTCGGACCATGCGACACGAACGCGCATCACACATTACTCCGCACACTAACGTCACCCACTTGTGACGCCAATCCTTCTCACGATGCGGCAATCACCGAAGTGTGCACCCCACCCACAGTACCATTCGCCACCAACAACAAAACGCTCACACCTCTCTCGCCGCGCCGCGACACCCACGTGCGAGCACCCAGAGCAACGCAGACTCTGACCACTCTTACTTGCATCCGATCGTCACCTCTAACGGGATGCCTCACCGCGAGCGCAGATACGCCGGGGGCCGACCCTGCGGTCGGCCCCCGGCGTATCCCATCAACACAGTGCACGTTCTCCCAGATGACTCCTCACAACGATTCTCGTCGGCATCTCCCGGACCCGATTGGCCCGTGCCGTATTCCCTTGTAATGACGTCTACTCTAGGAGGCCAACCTTGTGGGAGCCCCGAGGCAACCTGAGAAAACCCTGTGACTTTATGGGCTCGCGCCCCGGACTTCTTGTCCGGGGCGCGAGCCCAGGTGCCGGAAGCACCTAGCGACATGGAATCAGGCGCTCAACTCCACTGGCCCGAATCAGAGAAGTAGTACCACTTCCATCCGATCCAGACCCAGCCGGTAGCCATCGCGCCCGAAGGCTGCAGGTAGTACCAGGAGTCGCCGATCTGCAGCCAGCCGGTGACCATCGCACCGTCGGCCGGGCTCAGGTAGTACCAAGTGCCGCGGATCATCATCCACCCCGTGGCCATCGCGCCACTGTCGGTGTTGAGGAAGAACCACGATCCGCCGACCCTGACCCAACCTGTCGTCATGACACCTTCGGGGCTCATGTAGAACCAGGAAGAGCCGAGGTGCAGCCAGCCGGTAGCCATCGCGCCGGTTGCCTCATCCAGGTAGAACCACGACGCGCCTTGTTTCACCCAGCCGACCGCCTGGGCGCCCGATGCCTGGTGGTAGAACCACGATCCCTGGTCCTTGACCCAGCCGGTGCGCATGTAACCGGACTCGTCGAAACGATAGACGGATCCGCCAATCACGAGCGCGGTGTCCTTCGGGAAGGACCCATCGGCCAGGCGATACCACCAACCGCGCGCGTCACTCATCCACGCGCCCTCCGCCGGTGCCGGGTCCGGGTTGGGTGCGGGGTCCGGGTTCGGCGCGGGGTCCGGGTTGGGTGCCGGGTCCGGGTTGGGTGCCGGGTCCGGGTTGGGCGCCGGGTCCGGGTTCGGCGCGGGGTCCGGGTTCGGCGCGGGGTCCGGGCTGGGTGCCGGGTCCGGGTTGGGCGCCGGGTCCGGCGTCGGTTCGGGGGCACCCGGCATCGCCAGACGCACCCTATTCGTCACGTACGAGGCGTCGCGCACCTCGACGCGCAGAGCAACGTCGGTGCCGGTCGGGGTCCACGGGAAGGTCGCGGAGGCCACGGGCGCGCGGTCCCCGTTATCCGTCATCGCGGTCCAGTCACGAACCAGCGTCTCGGTGCCATCCGCACCGACCTGCACGGCGCGAACCTGCGACGTACCAGCGATGCCACCCGTCACGGACGCGGTCACGTCCACGGGCGTGCCAGCCGGACCCGTCAGCGTATACCCAGCCCCGGCCTCGGCAATGCCGGTACCGGACAAGGCCACCACCGGGAGCGTGATGCTGTGCAGCTGCGCGACGTCGATACCCGCTGACTCAAGCGCAGCCTTGGCGACGTTCCACGCCGCAGAACCCTCGGGGGCGACGACGTAGACCTGCGTGTCCGCCTTCTTCTCGTCGCTCAGCTCGGGCTCGAGGTCGAGGCGGGTCAGCGTGGACGGCAGCACGAGGACGCTCGGCACGTCAACGCCGAAGGACACGGAGGTCATGCCCTCGCCGAAGAAGGCGCTCTGGCGACGACCGTTCGTCGGGCGACCGTCGTAGACGAAGGAGCCGTCCACGCCGCCGCGCACGATGATGCGGCGAGGCATCGGAACCCAGCTGCCCTCCATGCGGATCGAGCGCACCTTCGTGCCGTACTCGACAACCTCCAGGGAGTTGTTGACGACGCCGGTCGAGCGCTCAACAGAGTCCGGGATGACCAGCTCGGTCAGGGCCTTGCACTCGGCGAAGGCCTCGTCGCCGATGACCCTCAGGCCAGCGGGCAGGACGACGCGCGTGAGTGTCTTGTTGGCGCGGAACGCCGCGGCACCGATCTCGACCGTGCCCGCGCGCACCGTGTAATCGGTGAGCGAGTTCGCGGCCGGTGACAGAATCAGGTGCAAGCCGTCGTCCGCCTTGCGGTACAGGACGTTGCTGTCGGCCGAGTACACCGTGTTGGTCTCGGCAACGGTCAGCGACGCGATCTTGTTGGAGTTGTACAGCGCGGTCTCGCCGAAGGAAGTCACACCCGCACCGATGTGGAACGAGGTCAGGGTGCCCGTCTCCGAGAAGGCCTGCTCACCAACAGTGGTCACCGAATCCGGCAGCGTCACGGAGGACTGGCCGGCGCGGCTGAAAGCGAAGTCACCGATGGAGACCAGCCTGCCCAGCTCGGGGCGGTAGTTGACGCTCAGCTTGGAGCCGCTGGACTCAAAGGCGCTGCCCTTGATCGTGACGGTGCCGCCCAGGTCAACGGTTTCCAGCTTGCTCACGTTGCAGAACGCGCAGGTTCCGATCGTCTCGAAACCCTCGGGCAGGGTGAGCGAGGTCAGCGAGGAGAGGCGGAAGGCCTCGTCGCCGATCGAGCGCAGAGACGCGGGCAGGGTCACGGTCACCAGCCCGGACTCCGTGAACGCCCGGTTCGCGATCTCAGTGGTCCCATCCATCACCGTGTACGTTCCGCCGGAGTTCTTCGCCGTCGGGTACAGGATCAGGCGCGAGTGGTCCTTGGAGTACAGGACGCCATCCACGCTGTCGTAGAACGGGTTGTCCGCATCGACCTCGACGCTGGTCAGCGCGCGGGTCTCCGCGTATCCAGAGGTCACCGATTCGCCGGAGACCTTCGGGCCGAAGGACAGCGTCGTCAGAGTCCTGACGTAGTCGATGAACTCGGCGCCAATCGTCGCGACGGAACGCGGCAGGGCCAGCGCCTCCAGGGACGTGTGCGCGAAGGCACGATCACCGATCGACGTCAGCTGCGAGGGGGCAGCCTTGTCGTCCTGGAAGGTGATCTTCTTGAGCGAGGAGTAGATGAACGCCTCGTTGCCGATGGTGCGCACACCGGCGGGGATCGTCACGTTCTCCACGGTCGAGCTGGCGAATGCGCGCTCGCCGATGTCGGTGACGCCCTCGGGGATGACGACGTCGGTCGCGCTGCCCTTGTAGGCGGTCAGCACGCCACTGTCGTCGATCACGAAGTCGTCGGCGTCGGCGGAACGCACAGTCACGGGGATCTGCGCGGTCTTAGCCGTGCCGGCCACGTTCGTGACGGTCGCGCTCAGCGTGCCGACACCCGCGTGATCGCCGCCCGTCAGGGTCGCCGTCGTCGACTCAGTTCCGGCCACGACGGTCGCCAGATCGGCGGGTTCGACGCTCCAGGTGACCTCACGGCCAGCCAGCGAGGGAGCCAGGTATGCCTTGAGGGAGGACTCCTCCCCCACCTTCACGGCGACGGAGGTCTGCGCGAGTTCGATGCCCGCGTCCTCGGAGATTTCACGCACGTGGACCGTCACGGAGGCCGACAGAGTCGGCTGGGAAGCGTCGGTCACGGTGATCGTCGCGTCGCCCGCGGCCACAGCGCTCACCTCGCCGGTCTCGCTCACGGTCGCCACGGCCTCGTCCGAGGAGGACCACACCAGGTCGGTCACATTGGCGGTCGTCGGCTCGTAGGAGGCGGTCAGCGCGACCTTCTCACCGGCGACGACCGTGGACTCGGCCGGGGTCAGCGTCAGCGAGGTCATCGGGATGGTCTGGAAGCGGATCTGCTGGCGTGCCTGGTTCTTGCCCCAGTCCCACGCGTACAGGTAGGAGGTCGCCGGGTCGGACGAATCCGCGCGGTCAACCAGGTCCGCCCACTTGATCTCGTAGTGCTTGGAGTAAGTGCCGTCAGCCGCTCGGTTCGCGCCCACGGCCTCCTTCTCGTCGTAGTAGTGGCGAGACGTGGGAGACTCGGAGAACGCGATGCCCGCCAGCGGCGAGTTATCGGTGACGTCGAAGGAGACGACGCGCGCGTTGCCCTCACCTGTCACGGCGACGTTCGAAATGGTGGGCGCCTGGGTGTCCAGTGCGAACTCCCACGTCAGCTCCTGCTTGGTGGAGGAGGGCGCGAACGAGGAGGCCTCGATTGTCAGCTTGTAACGACCGTCGGGCAACTCGTTGCCATCCTTGTCGAAGCCGTCGAAGACCGGGTTGTTGCCCTCCTGGCTCTCCACGGGCTGCACGGCGCCCGCGGCGAAGCTGAACAGGGATTTCTTCGCGCGCTGGAAGGTATAGGAGCGCACGGTGTCCCCGGCCTCGTTCGTGTACGTGTAGGTCAGCTCCGGCGTGTTACGCAGCATGCACGTGCGCGGAAGCATCTTGTTGGGTGCTTCCTGGGCCGCGGAGCGCGACATGATGAAGTAGGCGGGATCGACCGCGCGCACGGACATCGGGTCCTGGCCGACCAGCGGGTTCAGGGCGCCCAGGGGCACGTCCGTCGCCGGGTTCATCAGGGTCGAGGAGCAGGCGTGCGCGGTGCTGGTCTTGCCGTCGTACCACTTGCCGTCGAAGACTGCGGGCGCGCCCCAGGAACCATAGAAGCCCATGTAGGGAACCGTCAGGTCGGGAGCTCCGTCGGTGCTCGTGAAGGTCACGGCGCCGTCGATGAAGGTGCCCTTGAGCGCGTTTGCGTTCGCGTACGAGGCGAAGGCCGAGCGCGGGGTCACGGTGACGGTCACGGTGGCGCTCGACTTGGCGGGCACGGTCACGGACTCGGAGGAGAAGGTCAGGTCGATGCCCTGCCCCGCCCAGTTGGTGGAGTGCTCGGTGAAGAGCTCACCCTCGACGATCTCGGAGAGCGCCTGGCCGCCGAGCGTGTAGGTGTGGGCCTCGGTCGACATGTTCGTGAGCTCCACCTGGAAGCTCCAGCCCGACGTACCGTCTCCCAGGTCAGCCTTGGGGCGCGAAGGGTTGGCAGCTCCCACCACGGTCGGGTACACGTACGAGGTCGTGGCCGCGACCGCGTCCACCTGACCTGCGCCGACGCGACGCGGGGAGTAGTAGGTGCCGTTGTTCTGATCGACGTCCAGCAGCGGGTGGGCGGTGCCCATCAGGAAGTTGGTGACGATCGTCGTCTTCTCGTAGGCCGACAGGGAGGCGAACTCCGGGTCTTCGTTGAGGCGCTGGCGCACGAGCGTCGTGATGCCCGCAACCTGCGGGGTCGCCATGGACGTACCGGACATCGATCGGTATTCATTGCCCAGGACCGCTGCCACAATGTTGCCGCCGGGGGCCGCGACCTCGGGCTTGAGGGTCAGGTTCGGGGTGACGCCCCACGACGTGAAGTCGGAGATTGTGGGGTTGTTCGAGGCCAGCTCAAGGCCCGCGTGCGGGTTGGAGATGGAGATGGAGTGAGAGTCGGCGGCGTTGATGGCCTCGATCAGCGCGTCCTTCTCCTTTCTCGTGATGGTCACGGTGGGCAGCGTGTGCGTGGACTCGATGGTCGCCACGTAGGGGGTGTCCGTCTCGTCAGCGTCGCCGATGATGAGGGCGGCGGGCGTCGAGCTCAGCTTGGTCAGCGCACTGACCTTGGCCTCGTGCGTCATGTCCGCGCCGGTCGCGCTGTCCGATCCGCCGCGGTCCTCCAGGACGATGACGTTGGACAGGTCACCGGGGTGCTGCGCAACCATCGTCTCCAGGGCTGCCGCGTCGCCGATTCCGCCGTAGATAACGGTGTAGGTGCCCTCCGTGATGTCCAGCAGGCTGGGCACGAAAGCGTCCTTGAGTCCGCGGGACTTGCGGTAGACAACCTTCTTGTCACCGTAGGTCAGGTAGGGCAGGGCGTCCTGGTTGTTGACCGAGGCAATGGCCAGGGTCGAGCCGTAGGACGCGGGTTCGGAGACCGTGCCCGCGTCGGGGTCGGTCGCATAGGGCTTGCCCTTACCCGAGTAGTTCGAGAAGGCGCTCGAGTAGGAGTTGCCAGCGGCGGCGTTGACGGTCACGCCGGCTGCTGCGAGGTTGTTGTACACCTCGGAGTAGACGGTTCCCGCCTCGCTACCCATGCCCGCATCGTCACCGAGCGAGAGATTAATCGAGTCGGGCCTGAGGACGACCGCGTCGTCAAGGGCCGCCAGCACGGTGCTGTCCGGGATTGCCCCGTCCTTGTCGGCGGCGACCTTGGCCACGATGATCTGGGCGTTGGGCGCGGTGCCCTGGAGGTCGGGCGCGTTGGCGGCCGCGATGGAGGCGACGTGCGTGCCGTGGGACAGGTCCTTGGTGGAGGTGGGCAGCACGTTGGCGTCGTTGTCGGCGTAGTCGAAGACGAAGGGGATCTTCGCGTTGATGTAGGCACCGGTCTTGCCGTGGCTCAGCTGGCTGGCAAGGACCTCGACGTCGTGCTGCGACAGGCGCACAGATACGTCGTCCATGGACCCGGAGAAGGCCTGGTGGGTGGACTCGATACCCGTGTCGATGACCTCGATGACCTGGTTGTCGCCCTTTTGCGGGGTCTGGTTCGCGCGGGTCATCTCAAGGGAGGACCCGTTCTTCAGCTCGGGGTTCACGGCGTCCACGCCGGCCACGCCAGTGTCGCCGTCGACGACCATCGGCTTGTGGTGGCGTTCGATGAAGGCGGTCTTGACGCCCTCGGTGCCCTTGATGGCCTCGAGCGCGGCGGCGGGTGCCTCAATCGCGAAGCCGTCGAAGGCGTTGGTGTAGTCACGCACGTGCGTGATGGAGGCGCCGGGGAACTCAGCCTCGATCGAGGCCGCGACGCGGTCCTTGACGGTCTGGTGCTTGGTGGAGAAGGAATGGCCGAAGGCGCGCTGCGTCCAGGGCACTCCCGCGTTCGTTCCCTCCATCTGGACGATAAACGTGGTCGGGGTGTCGTCGGCAGGCTCGGGGGTGGTGCTCGCGCTGTCTTCCCCGGCCTCGTCGGCGCTGTCGGAGGGCGTGGGGGCTGCCGATTGCGCGTCGGAGGACGAGGCCTGGGTGTCCTCGGTCCCCTGCGTCGGGCTCTGCGCGGCGGCGCCGGATTGCGTCTGGTTCTCATCATCGGCAGCGAAGGCTGCCGGAATACTGACTGTGGTCGCTGCGAGGGCGCCGGTTACTACCAGCGCCAGCGCCGTGATTGATCGATGGGACATCCGTGGCTCACTTAGTTGACAACTGGGCGTGGGGCGCGTCGCGTCACGGTGACACACCCAGTGTCAAGACTAGAGCGGGGAGCCTCTAAAAACTAACCTCTTCCGCCTTTATTCTCGGCATCTGTCAAGGGCTTTACCCTCGATGATTAATAGGGTAGACTGCTCTATTTTAGTCTCACCTTAGTTGCAATAGTTTTGTATTATTTTGGCTCGTCCCACACGTGAAGCCTTCGCCAACCCGAGCGCGGGCACGCGCAGACACAAACCCGCCAGGAGGCCTCGGACATCAGCGCCCACGCCCCCCGGCGGGTGTGTGTATGGTCGCGCCTCGAGGGCCCGATGCACTCAGAGAATGACGGCGGTTCCCGTCGCAATTGCGGCGAGCATACCGTTGTCGCTGCCGGCCGTGAAGTAGTCAACCTTCACGCCGACGACCGCGTTGGCACCCATCGCCTGCGCGCGTGCGCACATCTCGTTGACGGCCGTTGCGGCGGCGTTGCCGATCTCCTCCTCGTACTGGGAGGCGCGGCCGCCGAACATATTGGACAGGCTGGCGCCAAAGTCCTTGAAGACATTGACACCGGCGAACGTCTCGCCGGATACCATGCCGATGTAGCGCTTAATCGGCGTACCCTCAACGGTCGGGGTCGTCACCACAAGCATCATGTTCTCCTTTGGTTAGGTTGTGAACAGACCAACATTACCCGCATTCCCGCACGAAGGCTAGTAGGTCCGCGCCCGCGCGGGCGGGGACCACCTGACAGCTCGGTGCGGACCGGGCCGCTGCAATTCGGACTGTTAGGCGTCGCCCGCGAGTTTGATCGGGTGCCGGATGATCGTCTTGAGTTTCTCGGGAGCTACCTTGCGGGCATCCACGCGCTACCCTTCAACAGATCCACGGCACATTGTCTTGCATAACGGCATGCACAGCTGCTATGCTTCCTGCCATAGCTCCCCGTCATCCCCAGGGATTGGCGGGGTTTACTCTATCCGGAGGCGTCACAATGACTGTGCGTATGGCCGTCGTCATCGACTATCAGAACGTTCACCTCACAGCCGCCCAACTCTTTCTGCCCGGCCGCCCTATCGAGGAGAGCCTGATCGACCCGTTTCGGTTCGCGAAGCAACTTGCGAAGGCACGTAACAAGGATGGCCAACATGAGGTTGAAGTTTCACGAGTCGAAGTCTTCCGCGGCATCCCAATCCCCGACGACGACCCTGACGGTTACCGCCGCAACCTTGAGCAACAATCACAATGGGAGTACGGACATCACAATGCCGTCTCGGTAACTCTGCGCCCACTCAAGTACAACTGGGAATGGATGGAGGGAAATAAGATTCCGATCCGATCATCTCGCAGAGAAAAGGGCATTGACGTTATGTGCGCCCTCGCACTCGTTAGGCTCGCCCGATCAGGCAGCTACGACGTCGTTACCCTCGCCTCGCGGGATACCGACCTCGCCCCTGCCCTTGATGAAGCACACAAACTACAGGCCGCAAAGATTGAAGCGGCAAAGTGGTACGACCCCTCCGACAGGCGAACGTTTGGAAGTATAAAAACCGAAGCGCGGCTCTGGACGACCTCCATGAACCGAGATCATTTCATGGGTTCGCTAGACCCTCGAAACTACGAGTAGGTCCGTTCCCACCACAAGGACACCGCACGAGGGCAACGCCATGAACATGCACGTCTACGGCTCCAGCGCCGACGACTCCCCCACCGTTCTCCTTATTCACCCAATGCTGTCGTCTGCCTCGCGCATGAAGACCGCAGTCGCCGACCACATGGGCGACGGGCTGCGTTTCCTCGTGCCGGACCTATCCGCTCACGGGGACGAGGCCTCGGCCCCCTACGTGTCAGCGGCGGCCGAGGCGGCGGCGATCCACTCCTGGCTGGTGGACCACGGGATCCGCCGTCTGGCTCTGGGATTCGGGGCGTCGCTCGGCGGCGTCGTGTTCTTCGAGCTACTGCGCTTCCTAGATCTGTCGTTTGACCGCCTCTTCATCGAAGGCGTGAGCTTCTACTCGGGAGGGCCGATCTCGAGGACGGGCGGCGCAATCCTGAGCCACATCATGGTCGCAAAGCACCGCAAGGCCGTGCGCGACCCCGAGGCAGGAGTTCGCAAGCTCGCGCGGCTTTTCGGCGAAGAGGTCGCCCGCCCCATGGCCGAGAGCCTTGCTGCGATGAGCGAGGAGAGTATTCGGGCGATCGTGCGCGACTGCTCGCGGGTCACACTGCCGCACCTGTCCCCCGACGTTCAGCGCCGCTGCACGTTCGCGTACGGGCAGAAAGACTCGGACCTGCGACTGGCACGGCGCACGGTTCCGCGCCTCTATCCCGACGCGGAGTTGGTCGTGTGGCCGGGGTGGGGCCATTGCGAGCGCATGAGCCGTGACTCGCGCGCCTACGGGGCGATGCTGCGAAACGTCGCCCTGGGCGGCCGAGAAACCACAGCCTAATCCCAGGGGCAACTCAGCAACCGCAAACTCACGGAAACCTCAGTCACGAGCCCAAGACATACACACGGCCACGCGCTAGCGGCCTGCACCCACAGGGTTACATTCCCCCGGTAGACGCCATTACTGCGCGGCGCGCCGCAAGATTGATCACCTGTGCCCCTTCCTGCCTTTCTTCCCTCGCGCCGGACATGTGACTGACGCCAATCCAGGGCATGATGAAGCAAGAAGGAACACCCGTTTCCTCTGCGATCCTCCGCACCGGCAAACCCGGCCAAACGCGCTCAGCAGCCTGCAAAAACAGAGCGGGAGTCTCTATGGGGACCTCGACAGGCTCATCGAACCTCCAACCGCGAGCATTAATCTGCCCATACAGACTCTTTGCCCGCATGTCAGAGATTAGATGGAGCCTACTGGCACGCTTAATGATTGCCATTAAGGACACTCCAAAACGTGCCTTAATTCGCAATAAGTCAGTCAGCATAGAACGCTCATGAACAAGCTCACGAAGAGGAGCTTCGGGCAAAAGAAGCGCACCAGCAAAATCAAATGCCTTCAGTTCCTGAGGTGACCTCGCACGGGGTGCCCTAGCCATATCGTGATCAAAGAGCAGGTGAGCCAACTCGTGCGCAATAGTCAGACGCTGCACATCTCCACGTTTGGGAGCCAAAGTGCCAACCAGAGGCCTGTCCTCACTAGCGGACGGGTGAGACACCCCAGCCATGTCCGTCCCATAAGAACGCTCAGGATCCAAGTTAGCCACGACTGCAACGCCCATACGCTCCACCAGCCTTGTCATGGAACCGACCGGCGCGTCCGCACGCAAGCCAGCGACTTCCCGGATCGCCGCAGCCGCATCCTCAGCATCCAACCCGCTCATCTGAGGAGGAACGAATGTGCGATACCCCGACTCAAGAGACGTCACGCGCCACAGATCACCCGCAAGCTGCACGAGTACACCGATTCGGCGTTCCTCACGCGCCCGCGTTGAAGACTTCTTTCGGAACGTTGCGGCAGCCGCATCCGACACACGCGGAGCACGAGCAAAAAACGAAGGCGGAACATCGAACTCCAGAGCTAGTCTCGTCACCAGCTCCTCGGAAAATGGAGAAACACCGTGCACAATTTTCGAGACGGCTCCCTGCGTCATACCCAAACGAGAAGCCAGTTCTCCCTGTGTCATCCCTTCCAAATCCAGAAGGGCCGACAGACGCCTCCCATAACACCTATTCACCGAACCCATCAGCTATAGCCTCCTCCGCGTCGATCTGAGCAAAGAAGTCCTCCAACGGATTTTCTTGATTATCGACGAATCGCAGCGCCTTCAAGACCCCAATGTCATCACTCAGCGGAATACTTGCATCAATCGGTGTTTGACTGCCGAACGCACCCTTCCCTTTCGGATGAACGAGACGCAATGTGAAGCCCTCCTCAACCCTGCCCGGGTCCACATAGTCCCAGAGGAGCAGAAGATTCAACGCGGGAGCACCCTCGTCTTCAACCTCAAGAAGGGACGGCTGCCAGAAGGCCTGACGCGCCCCATTCCGACCGGCAGCCGGAACCCCGCCAGGAAAGACAGTTGAAGACTCTTTCAAAAAGCGCGCGCAGACTCCATCCGATTCCACCAGCAGCTGTCCCATGCGTTGCGGCGAACCGGCTACCCGCCACCCATTCGGAAGCTCACCCCCAGCCGTGAGGACCTCACGCAAGCACGCGCGTGCGACGAGTGGACGCAGCATCGGATACTTTTCGTGGGCAAGCCCGTGCATACGTCGCTCGGCATCTTGGAGAGCTTCCCAGTGCGCATTCCAAAGCACAGGGGAGAGCTGCTCGGCAGCGCTTTGCATAGTCTCGATCATGTTCGTGTCGCTCATCTCAGCCTCCGATAAACCTTTGGGAATATTATGCACTAAAAAGACATGTCGATGGGGCAGACACAACACGATCGTCTATGACTCAGACAACAGTTACTCCGACCCGCAAACCAACGCATGGCGACGGACTTCGCCCAGGCCGCGTCCGCGCGCGAGCATCCCCGTCTGCGCAAAGCGGAGGCTCTTCAGTGGCACTGAATTATCGCGATCATGCAGGGGATCCGACCGCGCACAACCCGATAGGTGACACCCGTGTAACCCATGCGTTCAAAGAACGCCCGGTAGGACGCCGGGTCGAAGTGCTCCTGGAAGTGCACGCCGAATCGGGAGATCAGCCTCAGGAACATGGTGTGCGCGCGCTTCTTGGGAATCACGTAGGTAGGAACAATGATCGTGCCGCCCGGGCGCACGACCCGCTTGAGCTCCTTGAGCGCGTCGCCCGGTTCAGGCAGCAAGTGGATGACGTTGCCCGCCACGACGGCGTCGAACGAGTCGTCCGCGTAGTGCAAGTCGGTGATATCCGCCTGCTCGACGACCACATGCGGGAACCGTGCGAGCTTCTTGCGTGCCTGCTTGAGCATCCCCTCGGAATAGTCGGTCGCGACCACACGCGCGCACGTGGGGGCGATGGCGGCGCTAATCGTGCCCGTTCCGCACGCACATTCGAGCACGGTGTCACCGGGGCGAATCAACCGGGCAACGGCAGTGCCCGTCCCGTCGTACACCCTCCTGTTGAGCGTGTTGACGGCGAGGTCGTAGAGCGGGGCAACTCGATCCCAGATCATATTATTCCTCCACTGTCAAACAAGGTGACAGATCAACGAAAACCTAATGATACCCAAGTTCCAGAAACGCTCGAGGCGACTGCATAGCATCCTCCAGAAGCCCCGCCCGGGCAAGACCCACCACTTTGGCCACAGTCCTTGCCTGACAGTTGATCGCCCGCTCCGGATTATGCTCGATATCAGTGAATGCATCGAACATCATGACCTGCTCAACGAGCTTGTCATCACGACAGAGAGCCGAGGCGTACAACCAGTCGTAGAAATAAGTCTTCGGCTCTAACGGGAATTCATGTGCAAAATACTTGAAACCAATGAGCTTTCCACTTGCCCTCAATCGCCGATCTGTTTTTGCCGCACGACTCGAGGCGTCGAAAAGATCAACAAACGGGCCACCATGCGAAAACACTTTTGAAGCCTGGAAAGCACATTCAACACTGTAACTTCCACGTCCTGGATGCTCAATCATCAAATTGAACGCGCTTAACTGAACGCCAAGGTCTCTTTCACTCTTGGACGACACCTCCAGAACGCGCGACGAAGGAAACTGAGCCACATACGACGCATGCAAACTCGCAATCGAACGCTGCTTCTGCTGAATAGAAGATCCAGAAAACTGCTCAAAATCCAGAGACAACTCCGAAACATACGGCTTGCCCAAGTCAGGCACAAACACCGGCCTACGAACCATGACGAGACCCCTTCTCACTCAATACGACATCCCAATAATTAAGGAAAGCAAAGACGTTCATACTCTCTAGAATTCTCACTTTCCCCTGACCACAAATGCTTTCATACTTATTCAGACTGTGCAACCTTGTGCACTCGTCTTACAAAACTATCCTTCATGAACACATCGCGTTGTTCCACTGCAAAGCCTGCCTGATATCAGACTCTATTATTCTTCTCTCGTACGTTTGCGATAGACCAGCACACCGAGGCCGTGGGCCCCGAAACCGAGCAAGCTGTAGCCCACCCCGTAGATGAGGGCACTGTCGTTGAGGAACAGGTACATCGGCGCCAGAAAGCACACAAAAGGCGCGAGCAGCCACAGGAGGCTAAAGCCCTCCTTCACACCGTCCCAGGCGCCGAACCCCATTGCCAAGATCGGCAGGATTACGAGCAGGATCAGGAACACGAGGCTCTTCACGATCTCCATCGAGTCCGAGACGCTCGAGAGACTAAACCACGCCGCCAGCACCAGCAGGTAGATGCCAAACAGCACTGCGATACGAATCCACGTTGATTGTGTCGTCCACCTCATGACTCAATGATAGCCGCCTCACATGAAGAAAACAGCTCTTTGACACGTCAGCTGTGCGGGCCTCGACAAGGGCGTGAATGACCCGGCGTCGCGGTGCTCGCAACGCCGGCAGTGGGGTGTGGGCTACCTGCAGAAGCTACCGAAGAAGCCGCTCTTCTTGCGGGCGGCGGCATACTCCTCGTCGGTATGGTTCTTGTCGCACCACTGATCCGGGGGAACCTGTTCCTTCACCGAGTCGATGTGCTTGCCGCAGCCCTTCCAGGTGGTCTTTCCGCATACCTCGCAGGTGGTGGGTCGACACATGGTTGTTTCCTTCCGTTGTTGCGCCGCGGATCCTTGGGCGGATCCGCGCCATGGTGTTGTGACGTTGCGCCCGCAGTCTGGCTACGCCGTCGCATTAGGCCAATCTGAGGAACAGTTGCTCGAGTTCTTCGAGCGTGATGCTCCCGGTTGTGACGAGAGATTCTACCGCTTCGAACTCCGACGCAGGAGCGTTTTCGGCTCCCGCATCCTCAATCGCACACTGGGACATGATCGTCGCGACGGCAAGGTAGCTGGCGCGCTTGACTGCAGAGTTAACGGCCGCGAACTGGGTGAGCACGTCACGGCAATTTGTATTTCCACTTTCGATGTGGTCGATGAGGCTGTCGAGCTGCCCGCGCGCACGCTTGAGCCGGTTCACGACCTGCTTGCGCGTCGTCATGCGCACCCCTCCCCCGTGACGAGGACGGCCTCGGCCTTGTCTCCGAGCCACGCCCGCAGCGTCTGAATGCCGCCCGACAGCATGGTCACATTGAAGCCCGCGTGGCGCACGATGCGGTAGCCGATCCACGAGCGCACGCCCGCGGCGCACATGACGACGAAGGGCTGGTCGCCGACCTTCTCATCGACCCAGGAGCGGACCTCGTCGAGGCGGTCGCGCAGCTGGGTGTGGGGAATGTTGAGGGAGTTGGGCATGTGCCCGGCAGCGTACTCGCCAGGCGTGCGCACGTCCAGGACCGGCATGTCCTCGGTGAGGGCGTCCGGGCCGGTGAGGACAAGCTCGCCGGTCACCACGTTGTGGGCGACCATGCCGGTCTGGTTGACGGGGTCCTTGGCTTGGCCGTATGGCGGGGCGTAGGCGAGGTCCAGGTCGATGAGGTCCGTCGCGCTCAGGTCGGCCCGCATGGCGGTCGCGATGACGTCGATGCGGCGGTCCACGCCGTCGGCGCCCACGGCCTGCGCGCCGAGAATCTGTCCGTCGGTGCCGACGTGCATGAGGATGTGCACGGGCTTGGCGCCGGGGAAATAGCCCGCGTGCTGGTTGGCGTGCGTGTGCACCGTGAAGTACTGCGTGCCCGAGGCGTCGAGGGCCTGGCGGTTAGCGCCGGTCATGGCGGCGGTAAGGCTCCCGACCCGAACGATTGCGGTGCCCTGGGGGCTCGGGATGGGGCGCGCGGCGGCCTCGCCATGCTCGGCGTCGACGATCGCGTCAGCGACGAGGCGTCCCCCGCGGTTCGCAGGTCCGGCCAAGGCGACGGGGCGGTCGTGGTCTCGGCCGACCGTGCCGTCGCCGATCGCGTAGACGTCATCGGCGCTAGTACGCCCGTGCTCGTCGACGAGGATGTAGCCGCGGCTGGTCTCGATGCCCGCGGCCTCGGCGAAGGCGGTGTCGGGGCGTACGCCGGTCGACAGCACGATGACGTCGGCGGTCAGGACGATGCCGTCGGAAAGCGTCACGGAGTCGTGGTCGTCGCCGTGGATGATGGACTGAACGGCAACTCCTGCATGAACACACACGCCGAGGCCGCGCAGCTCGCGGGTGACCAGCGTGGCCATCTCGACTTCGAGGGGCGGCAGGACGTGCTCGGCGAACTCGACGAGGTGGGTCTCGAAGCCTCTGTGCGCGAGGGCCTCGGCGGCCTCGATGCCGATGAAGCCGGCGCCGAGGACGACGGCTCGCGTTCCCGAGGCCTCGCGCAGGGCGAGGGCGTCGTCGACCGTACGCAGGGTGTGTACGCGCGGGGAGTCGAGGCCGTCGATCGGGGGCCGGCTCGCGAGGGCTCCTGGGGAGAGGATCAGGTGGTCGTAGGTGAGCGTGCAGTCCTCGCCCGTCTCTGTGTTGACGACCTGGACGCTGCGGGCGCCCGGGTCAATCGCCGTGACCTCGGAGTTGATGCGCACGTCCAAGTTGAGTGCGGCCTTGAGGGTTTGCGGGGTGTGGAGGAGGAGCTTGGCGGGGTCTTCGATCTCGCCGCCGACGTAATACGGGAGCCCGCAGTTCGCGAAGGACACGTACTTGCTGCGCTCCAGCACGATGATCTCGGCGCCCTCGTCGCGCCTGCGCAGGCGTGCCGCCGCGCTCATGCCACCCGCGACTCCTCCGACGACTACTACTCGCATGTTCGACTCACTTTCTGGCTCAAGGACGGGTTTTCTTCGACAGACTCCAATAATACCCCCGGGGGTATCCAAGGGCGCGTTCACACACATCTCAGCGACAACAGGTCACCAAGACCCACACATCAACCGTCCACAGGGCCCCTCCCCCGGCTCGGACCCCCATCCACGACAACTCCCGACGAGGCCTGGGCTGGGTGAGTCGAACAATCGCACGTTAGCGCGCACTGGAACGTCGAACAAACGCTCCCAAGGCATTCGCGATGATGCCGAACACTGCGTAGACGCCACCGAGGTAGAGCGCACTGACGTTGAAAAACAGGAACATCGGCACCAGGAAGCACACAAAGGGAGCGACGAACCAGAGGAGACTGAAGCCCTCCTTCACGCCATCCCACGCGGCAACGATGATCGCGATGAGCGGCAGCGCAATGAAAAGGATCGTGAACGCGAGGGCTTTGCCGCCATCGTCTATATCGGCGAGCTGGTTGACGCCGAACCAGATCCCCGATGCAGCCATGTACCCACACGCCAGCACGAGGATGCGCATCCACGTTGATTTTGTCATCCACCTCATGGCACCGATGTTACACCTACGCGCCGCCATAAAACACGCATTTACCTCTTTGACACCAGCATCGGTTGGTGGGACAAAGATGCGTGTTGAGCGCGCGTCGGGACAGTAGGTGTCCCCCTGCGAGAACTACCAGTGGGGTTAGGCTTGTGTTGTTGACACTTCGTTAAGCGGGTGTGTGTGCCTGCGGAGAGTGAGGTGCCTGTTATGGGAACTCGTCGTCGTTTTACGCCGGAGTATCGTCGTGATGTTGCGTCTTTGGTGTTGGATACAGGGTCTTCGATCGCGTCTGTGGCCCGGGATTTAGGGCTGGGTGAATCGGTGGTGGGCCGGTGGGTCAAACTCGAGCGCGAGCGGCGTCAAGCCGTGCGTGAGGGTCGTCCTGATCCGCGTGAGATGGAAGCTGAGATCACGGCATTGCGCCGGAGGGTGCGCGAGCTGGAGAAGGAGAACGAGTTCTTGGGAAAAGCCAGCGCCTTCTTCGCCTCCGTGCACCACAACACCAGCGCTTTGAGCTGATGGACGCGCACAAGGGCTTCCTACTCGATTACCTTGATGGCCAAGGTCTTGGGTGTCACGCGCGCGGGCTATTACGCGTGGAAAAACCGTGCACCCCAGCGGGGCAAGCGCGCATCGGCGCGTCGGCGTTTGGATGAGGCGGTGGCCTGGGAACACGAGGTCTCGGGCGGCACCTATGGGCCTCCATGTGTCCGCCATGCTCTGGCGCGCGCGG
>NZ_JAPWAG010000007.1:0-112267 GCF_041432775.1 Pauljensenia sp. 20925_1_34
CTAGGCGCACTCTCTTGACCTTCGCGCACCACAGCAGCTATCCTGGACACCAGGACAAGGGCTGAAACGGATACTTGGCAGCGCGAGCTGTTAGATGATGACCGCGAAACCTGACGAACCAGAGCCTCGTAATAGCTCACTCGTGAGCGGCAGACTGACGTCGGTCCTGAAAACCCCCTTCCCTTTGGGTTGGGGGTTTTGTGTTGCCCGATTGAGCAGCTGTCGCGCCCAAGTCAGCCGCATCGTCGGGTGTGAGCAAAAGAAAGCCCCGGACCAGCTGGCCCGGGGCTTTCCGTATTGTGGAGCGGATGACGGGAATCGAACCCGCGTGATCTGCTTGGAAGGCAGAGGCTCTACCATTGAGCTACATCCGCGTACCCCCGAAGGGGACACGCAAGATCCTAGCGTCAAACGTCCACGTGCGCGACATTTAGAATCCCCTCCCGTATGATGGGGCAACGGACACACGTCCATCGGGGTGTAGCGCAGCTTGGTAGCGCATCTGCTTTGGGAGCAGAGGGTCGCAGGTTCAAATCCTGTCACCCCGACCAACAGCGGCAGCAATGTCGCAACGGCCACAACGAGCAGGGGAGGGGCCATGCCGTCCTACCGGACCATCCTCACGGTCACCACCCTGGCACCCGGACGCCGCCCCGAAGAAGTCGAACAGGCGGCGCGCCGGGTCACCCGACTCGAATCCTGGGACATCGCCATCGCCGCAGGGCAGCCCCGTGTCACCGCCCGATTCACCGCCGTTGACGACGCCGAGGCCCGAGCTACGCACGCCGCGATCGTCGGTGGCGTGCGTGAGGTTGCGAACGTGCCTCGGGCGCGATTGGCAGCCGTCGTGCGCGGTCGCTCCCACTACCTGACCCCCTAACGAGCCCCGATCCGACAAGCCAGCCCAGGCCTCGTTCCAGGCCCTACGGGAGCGACACGCGTGTGTGATTGCGCACGAGAAGGGGCCGTGATCGGCTCCATACACCCGTTTTGGCACGGCGAAGAGAGACATCGTGGGGGCCGTAGCGTACACTGGGCGAGTTGTTATACGCCCAAAATGGGCGTTCCCCCGATTTGTAGACTACGGAGCGTACGCACGTGAAGAGCACCGTTGAAACCCTCGAGCCCACCAAGGTTCGTCTGACCGTTGAGGTTCCCTTCGAGGAACTGAAGTCCGAGATGGACAAGGCGTACAAGGAGATCGCCGGACAGGTCAACATCCCCGGCTTCCGTAAGGGCCACGTGCCTCCGCGCATCATCGACCAGCGCTTCGGCCGCGCCGCCGTCATCGAGCAGGTCGTCAACCAGGTCCTGCCCGGCCACTACTCCGACGCCGTCAACGAGAACGACCTGCGCCCCATGGCTCAGCCCACCGTCGACGTCACCGAGATCCCCAACGTGACCGGCGCCCAGGGCGGCCAGCTCGTCTTCACTGCCGAGGTTGACGTCGTCCCCGCCTTCGAGCTGCCCGAGATCGACGAGTCCATCGTCGTCGAGGTCGCCCCCACCGAGGTCACCGACGAGGACGTGGAGAAGGAACTCGAGGACCTGCGCGGCCGCTTCGCGACCCTCAAGACCATCAACCGCAAGGCCAAGACCGGCGACTTCGCGACCATCGACCTGGTCGCTACCATCAACGGCGAGCAGGTTGACTCCGCCTCCGACGTCTCCTACGAGATTGGCTCGGGCACCATGCTCGACGGCCAGGACACCGCCCTGCGCGGCACCAAGGCCGGCGACGAGGTCACCTTCACGTCCACGCTCAAGGGCGGCGACCACGAGGGTGAAGAGGCCGAGGTCACCATCACCGTCAAGGCCATGAAGGCGCGCGAGCTGCCCAAGGCCGACGACGACTTCGCCCAGATGGTCTCCGAATTCGACACTATGGAGGAGCTCACCGAGGACCTGAAGAAGCAGGCCGCCGAGTCCAAGGAGTCCCAGCAGGCCCTCGCCGCGCGCGATGCCCTTATCGACGTCCTGCTGGACAAGGTCGAGATCGTCCTGCCCGAGTCCGCGGTCGACCACCAGGTCGAGCACCGCGTCGGCGAGGACGCCAAGCCCAACGAGAAGAAGGAAGCCCGCGAGGCTGTCGAGAAGGAGATCCGCACCGAGCTGCTCTCCGAGGCCCTGGCCAAGAAGTTCGACGTGCAGGTCTCCCAGCAGGAGCTGATCGACTACGCGATCCAGATGTCGCAGAACTTCGGCATTGACATCAACCAGCTGTTCTCCTCCTCCCAGCAGATGGCTAACGTTGTGGCCGACCTGGGCCGCTCGAAGGCTCTCATCGAGGCCCTCAAGGTCGTCACCGTCAAGGACACGAACGGCGCCGACGTCGACCTGTCCAAGTTCTTCGGCACCGATCCGGCCGCCGAAGAGGGTGCGGAGATCATCACCGAGGTGGCCGACGAGCAGGAGTGAGTGAGGGCGCGGTCCCATCCGCGTTCGATCACCCCGATCTGACGACGAGGGGCGAGGCTACGGCCTCGCCCCTCGAGCACATGTGCCGACAGCGAAACGGCGGCCCGGCGCGCGCACGAGCGGGCGCGCACCGGGTACGGTTGACACCAATGGGGCCGCTTGGGCCCGCGAACAGACGAGGAGGTACGCGTGAGCGTGCACAATACCGGGGCTGCCGGCGAAGGCTCGCAGCTGGGACTGGGCGACTCGGTCTACCAGCGCCTGCTCAAGGAGCGCATCATTTGGCTGGGCGGCGAGGTTCGCGATGACAATGCGAACGCGATCTGCGCGCAGCTGCTGCTGCTCGCGGCAGAGGACCCGGACCGCGACATCTACCTGTACATCAACTCGCCCGGCGGCTCGGTGACGGCCGGCATGGCCATCTACGACACGATGCAGTACATCAAGCCGGACGTCGTCACGGTCGGCATGGGCCTGGCCGCGTCGATGGGCCAGTTCCTGCTCACTGCGGGCGCGCCCGGCAAGCGCTACATCACGCCCCACACCCGCGTCCTGCTGCACCAGCCCCTGGGCGGTGCGGGCGGCTCCGCGACGGAGATTCGCATCAACGCGGACCTGATCTTGGGCATGAAGAAGGAACTCGCAGCCATCACCGCGTCTCGAACGGGTAAGACCGTTGAGCAGGTGGAGGCCGACGGCGATCGCGACCACTGGTTCACGGCGCAGGAGGCCCTCGAGTACGGCTTCGTTGACCGCGTGATCGACAGCCCGCAGGAGATCGGAACGCGAGGAGAGAACTGATGAGCACTCAGCCCTACTTTGAGGCGGTCGCCCGCCAGATGCCGCAGGCCCGCTATGTGCTGCCCGATTTCGAGGAGCGCACGGCTTACGGTTTCCGCCGCCAGAATCCCTACACGAAGCTGTTCGAGGACCGCATCGTGTTCCTGGGCGTGCAGGTCGATGACGCCAGCGCGGACGACGTGATGGCGCAGCTCCTGGTCCTAGAGTCCCAGGATCCGGATTCGCTGATCACCATGTACATCAACTCGCCCGGCGGCTCCTTCACGGCGCTGACCGCGATCTACGACACGATGCAGTACATCAAGCCGCAGGTGCAGACGGTGTGCCTGGGCCAGGCCGCCTCCGCAGCGGCCGTGCTGCTGGCGGCTGGTTCGCCCGGCAAGCGCCTGGCGCTGCCCAACGCTCGTATCCTTATTCACCAGCCGGCGATGGAGGGTATGCAGGGGCAGGCCTCGGACATTCAGATCGTCGCCGACGAGATCGACCGCATGCGCGCGTGGCTCGAGGACACCATCTCGAAGCACTCGGGCAAGCCGGTGGAGCAGGTGCGTCGCGACATCGAGCGCGACAAGATCCTCACCGCCCCGCAGGCCGCCGAGTATGGCCTGATCGACCAGGTGCTGGAGTCTCGTAAGGCTCTGTGACGTTCTCGTCATCGACGAGGCCGTGGCTGCCCCGCGCGCATATGCGTGGTGGGTGCCACGGCCTCGTTGTTATTTGCCTGGTCAGACGGTTGCCGCGCTGACAATTGTCGGCTACAGGTGAACTTTTCATAACAATAGGCGTGGCTAAGCGGGAATATCCCTCGCGTGCACTACGTTATTTGCTAGTAAGTGCGAAAGCACATCCGACCGAATGGCAAAATGTTCAACACCTTGGAGGTCTCGTGGCTCGTCTGACTGATGGCGCGGAACTGCTCAAGTGCTCTTTCTGCGGGAAGAGCCAGAAGCAGGTACGTAAGCTCATTGGCGGCTCCGGCGCATATATCTGCGACGAGTGCATTGAGCTGTGCAACGAGATCATCGAGGAGGAACTCGGTTCGCAGCAGTCCTCCTCGTCTGCGACGCCGCTGCCAAAGCCGCGCGAAATTAACGAATTCCTCAATACTTGGGTGATCGGTCAGGATCGGGCCAAGCGTGCGCTGTCCGTGGCCGTGTATAACCACTACAAGCGTATTCGTTCGCGCGAAGCTGGCAACGCGGAAGACATGTTGGGTACCAAGTCCAACATCTTGCTCCTGGGTCCCACGGGCACGGGCAAGACCCACCTGGCGCGCTGCCTCGCCCGTCTCCTCGACGTGCCTTTCGCGATCGTGGACGCGACTGCCCTGACTGAGGCCGGCTACGTGGGCGAGGACGTGGAGAACATCCTCCTGCGCCTCATCCAGGAGGCCGACGGCGACATCAAGAAGGCCGAGAAGGGCATCATCTACGTCGACGAGATCGACAAGATCGGCCGCAAGGCCGAGAATGCCTCCATCACACGCGACGTGTCGGGCGAGGGTGTGCAGCAGGCTCTCCTGAAGATCATCGAGGGCACGGTCGCCTCCGTTCCTCCCACGGGCGGACGCAAGCACCCCCATCAGCAGTTCCTGGAGATCGACACCTCCGGCATCCTGTTCATTGCGGCTGGCGCTTTCGCCGGCATCGAAGACATCGTCAAAGCCCGCCTGGGTCGACGCTCCACGGGCTTTGGCTCCGAGCTCAAGAGCGCCTCGGAGATGGGCGACCTCTACGAAGCCGTCAGCGCCGAGGACCTGCACAAGTTCGGCATGATCCCCGAGTTCATCGGCCGTCTGCCCATCCTGACTTCCACGAAGGAACTCACGGAGGAGGACCTGGTGCGCGTCCTCACCGAGCCGTCGAACTCGCTGGTGCGCCAGTATCAGCACCTCTTCGAGCTTGACGACATGGACCTGGAATTCACGCACGAGGCGCTGCTGGCGATTGCCGCGCTCGCGAACGAGCGCAAGACCGGCGCCCGAGGCCTGTCTTCGATCATGGAACAAACCCTCTCGGACCTCATGTTCGATCTGCCCAGCCGCGACGACGTCGCCCGCGTGCTCGTCACTCGCGACCTGGTCGAGGGGTTTGGCGAGGCCGAGCTGTACCCCGAACGCTCCTCGGAAGGCAAACGCAGCGCCTGATCCCTCCCGCTACACTGAGGCTCAGTCGAAACGATAGGGGAGGAAGTCATGGCAGAGCGTGACGAGGCCGTTGTGTCCGCGTCGGCGGACCGCGGAGTGAGCGGCGTACCCGCTGAGCTTGCGCAGGCGCGTGTCACGATCGACAACATTGATGCGGCCCTGGTTCATATCCTGGCTGAGCGTTTCCGTTGCACGCAGCGCGTCGGACACATCAAGGCGCGCCTGGATCTGCCGCCCGCCGACCCCGAGCGCGAGGCTCGCCAGGTCGAGCGCCTGCGTGCGCTGGCCGCATCCTCTGGCCTTGACCCCGATTTCGCTGAAAAGTTCCTGGGCTTCATGGTGCGCGAAGTCATCCGCCACCACGAGGACATCAAGGCCGAGTACGACGAGGTGTCCCGCGCCTGAGCTGGGCAAACCCCGCCCCGGCCTCGTCCATCACACGGGCGGCGTGCCGGTGCGTTGGTTGCTCTGGGGACCCAGCCGGTCGGCTACACTGTCTCGCGTCGAACATCAGGTGTTGGGAATAGGGAGTCATGGTTAATCTAGGCGACATTGCCAAGGCGACGGGGTTCTCGAAGGCCACCGTGTCTCGCGTCCTGTCGGGCGATCCGACCTTCATCGCGAAAGAATCCACCCGACACCGAGTGATTCAGGTCGCCAACGAGCTCGGCTACGCGCTGCGCACATCCCGCTCCAGCATCCCCCTGACCATCGCCGTGCTCGAAAACTTCGACCCGTCCAACGGTCCCCAAGACTCCTACTTTTCCAACGTGCGCGAGGCGCTGCGCGAACGCGCAGCCGAGAACATGATGTCTCTGACATTCTTCCCGGACGTGCGCGCCCTGGTCGAGGCCGGGCAAGACTACTCCGGCTTCGTGTCCCTTGGCCCCGCGCCCCTGACGCGGGACAACCTGGAGGCGCTGCACGAGGCGCTGCCCCACGGCGTGTTCATCGACATCAATCCCGCTCCCACGCTCTTCCACTCCGTGCGCCCCGACCTGCAACAGACCGTCATCGACGCAATCTACGCGCTGCGCGAGAGCGGCCGGGAGCGCATCGCGTTCATCGGGGGCGACGGGCACGTGATGGGCAGCCACGTGTTCGGCCAGGACCCGCGTACCGTCGCCTTTGACGAGTGGGCGCGCCTGCTGGCCATGCCCATCGAGGGTCTTGTCCGCGCCTCCGGCCCCTTCTCTGTGGACAACGGCCGACGCCAGGTCGACGAGCTGGTTGAGTCCCTGGGCGAGGACCTGCCCGACGCGATCCTGGTCGCCGCAGACTCCCTCGCCGTGGGCGTCCTCCAGGCGCTATCTGCGCGAGCGATCCGCGTGCCCGATCAGGTCGCCGTCGTCTCCATCGACAACCTGGAGGTGTGCCAGTACACGGCCCCGCCGCTGAGCTCCTACGCGATAAAACGTTCCGAGCTGGCCGAGACTGCCCTCATGCTGCTGTCCGACTCGATCGTGGGGCGCTTCACGCACAAGCATCACGTGCTTCTGTCGACTCAGCTGGTTGCGCGCCAGAGTTTCGTGCCCGCCACGGCCGAACCCGAGTCCTGAGCGTCGGGTGGATCTCGCGTCGAGGGCCAATAGGCAGCCGGCGGCGGCGCGGTGGGTACTCACCGCGCCGCCGCCGGTTTCATCTCAGATGAGCGAGAGCGTCACGTCGAGGACCTGCGTGCCACTCGCGTCGACGTGGAACTCATCGTGGACCGGTGAGCCCCACGAGTCGTCGCCGCCGACCCCCATCTGAGCGGTGAGGAGGCGCAGGTAGGTCGCCGCGCGCCGCTCGGGTGCGGGCATCTCCCACCAGTGTGCGGCCTGCTCGATCTGGGCCGAGGAGTAGGGCAGGAGCGAGACGCCCAGCTCGCCGCGCGCCTCGATGCGCAGGCCGTGGCCCTCGGCGTCCCTCACCTCGCACCAGCGGGTTCCCGGGTGGTAGCCCGTCTCCTGGGGCACCGCGTAGGGCGCGAGTCCCTGCACCGCGCTGGCCTCCCACACGCCGAGGTTCGCCCCGTCCAGTCGGTCCGCGTACGCCTCAACGGGGCCGAGGCCGTAGAAGCGCAGGTGGTCAATCGAGGACGGCAGTGCCCACTCCACGCCGAAGCAGGGCATCGTCGGGAGTCCCTGTGCGCCCGGGTAGGTCGCGGTCAAGCGGATCGTGCCGTCGGCGCGCAGCTCGTAGCAGACCGGAACGATCACGTCCTCCAAGCCCGCGAGCTTGTACTCGTAGGTCACGACAACGCCGCCGGGTCCCTCCTCGACGCTGGTGTCCACGCAGCGCGCGTAGGCACCCGCCGTCGTCCAGCACGCACGATCGAATCCGTGGCCGCACCCACGGTCGTTGTCCGTGAGCGGACGGAAGGTGGTCAGGCGCGGCGGGCGCAACACCATGGCCGTCTGGCCGCGCTTCCACTGGACGATGCCGCCCGCCGTGCGAGACAGCAGCGCCTCGTTGTCGCCCTCGCGCATGCCGATGTTCCAGCGGCCCACCGTGAAGGAGGCTCCGCCCGCAGGCGCGGTGTCGGCCACTTCGGGACGCGAGTGAATCGTCTGCCCGACGGACACGACATGTCCGGCCTCGCACCAGGGCGTATCGGAGGCCAGGACGAGCGCAGCCTCCAAAACGATCTCGCGCTGCGTGTCGGCCAGGAGGTCGCTCGGGCAACTCACGGCCACGGCGCTCTCCTCGCCGGGGGCAGCCACGGCCTCGTACGTCTCCTCCCACGCGACCTCGCCATCAGCGAGGACCCGGGCGCGGATGCACAGATCGGAGGCAGGGGCGGGCAGCGCCACCGCGGACACCGCGATCCCATCCGAGCTCGGAGTGAGCGTCACGGGGGAGTAGAGGGCCTTGACGGCCTGCGCCTGGGGCTTAGGCGTACGATCCGCAAACAGGATGCCGTCGCAGGAGAACTCCCAGTCGCACGGGCGTTCGCCGAAGTCGCCGCCGTAGGCCAGGAACTCCCCACCCGACGCGGCCGTGGCCTCGTGGTACAGGGCCTGATCGACGAGGTCCCACATGAAACCGCCACCATATTCGGGGTAGCTCTCCAACGCCGTGTAGAGCTGAAGACCACCCACCGAATTACCCATCGAGTGCATGTACTCGCACGACAGGTAGGGCTTCTTGGGAGCAGAGCGCAGGTACTCCTCAATCGCGTCGGGCAACGCGTACATGCGCGACTCGATATCGGAGGCGTCGTCGAACTCGCGATCCCAGGTCACGCCCTCGTAGTGGACCGGGCGTGCCGGATCCAGCTCGCGCGAGCGGCGGTACATCGAGCGGAACACCTCACCGCCATACGATTCGTTGCCCAGCGACCAGATCAGCACGCTCGCGTGGTTACGATCCTGGAGCACCATCGACTCCACGCGATCCACGCACGCGCCCTCCCACTCCATCTTCGAACCCGGAATCGCCGTCTCGGGCGTCGGAATGTCGCCCGGCGTGCACCACGAGCCGTGGGTCTCCAGGTTCGCCTCGTCGATGACGTACAGGCCAAACTCGTCGCACAGATCCAGGAAACGCGTGTCGTTGGGGTAGTGGCTCGTACGAATCGCGTTGATGTTGAGCTGCTTGCACATGCGCACGTCCGTCACCATGTCCTCCATCGACATCGTTCGGCCCGTGCGCGGATCGAACTCGTGACGGTTGACTCCGCGGAAGATCAGGCGGCGCCCGTTGAGCATGAAGACGCCATCGACAATCTCGAAGCGACGGAATCCCACGCGCTGGCTCACGCGCTCCACGCTCACCCCGTCGGGGCCGCGCAGCTCGAGGGTCAGCGTGTACAGAGTCGGCGACTCCGCACTCCACGGGGACACCTCCGCCAGGTCGGCAGTCAGCTCCAGGCGCTCCGCACTCGCGGGCCCCTCGGTGCGCCATGCGACCTTTCCGTCCGGGTCCGTCAGCTCGGCGGCCACGGTCAGGCCCTCGCAGGCCCCCGCGATGGTGGCCGCGACGCTCAGGCCGCCCGAGCCGCTCGCGTGGTCGTAGTCGGCGCCCACCTCGAGGTTCTCCACGTGGGCCGCGGGCAGCGCCACCAGGCAGACCGAGCGGAACAGGCCGTGGAATCGCCAGGAGTCCTGGCCCTCCAGCCAGGAGGCGCTGGAGTGCTCGTAGCACACGACGACGATATCGTGCTGCTCCCGGTCGTCGGCCAGGGCACCCGTGATGTCGAACTCGCTGGCCGTGTAGCCGTCCTCGCAGTAGCCGACGAACGTGCCGTCCACCCAGATGTACAGGGCCGTCGCGAAGCCGTCGAAGCGCACTCGCACGCTGCCGCGCGCGTCCAGGGTCTGCGCCACGGCCTCGTCCAGTGTGAAGGAACGACGGTAGACAGCGACGCGGCAGTTCGCGGGAGCAGTGGGGGCCTGCGGGTCCTCGTGCCCATCCCAGGGCATCTGGATGTTGACGTAAGCCGGGGGCCACAGTCCCTCGGTTTCAAGGGTGGAGGGGACGGGCACTGCATGCACGTGCCCCTCAGTGAACGCACTGGTGGGGTTCTCCAGCGACACGCACTTGCCGGAGGTCAGTGCCACCTCCCAGATTCCGTCGAGGCTCTGGCGGGGCGCTGTGGAGCGGTGCGAGGAGCGGGCGCTCAGTCGATTGACAGCGAAGGCCTGCGGATCGTGGAGCCAGGCCGGGTTGGGCGTGTGGATAAGAGCGGGGTGGGACATGGTGACCTCCGAACGTGCGACGTTGCGTATGGAGCGAACTTGCTCTGCAATCAGGGTAACCGGTTGTTTCGATGAACGCAACTATGTAACCGCCTAACTGTCTGTAATCAAGACCACCCTTGCGATAGCAGGGTAAATACGTTAACTTAGAGGTGTCCAACCAAGAGTTGCTTCGAAGGAGAGGGACCATGTCGCACAACCAGGGTGCACACAAGAGCTGGGTATCGCGCATCTGCTACGCGATCGGCAATCTGGGACAGGCTGCGTACTACAATGCGCTGTCAACATTCTTTGTCACCTACTACGCGGCGCAGACACTGTTCCGCGACTACGAGGCCGAAGAAGCCACGGCGATGATCGGCATCATCACGGCACTCGTCTTCATTATTCGTATCGTCGAGATCTTCATTGACCCGCTGCTGGGTAACCTGGTGGACAATACGACCTCGCGCTGGGGGCGCTTCAAGCCCTGGCAGGTGATCGGCGGCGTCGGCTCATCGATCCTGCTCTTCGCGATCTTCACCGGACTTTTTGGCCTGGTCAACGTCAACAAGGGTGTTTTCATCGTCGTCTTCATCATCGTCTTCGTGGTGCTCGACGTCCTGTACTCGCTGCGTGACATCTCCTACTGGGGCATGATCCCCGCCCTGTCCTCCTCTTCCCAGGAGCGCAGCGTGTACACGGCTCTGGGCACCTTCACTGGCTCGATCGGCTACAACGGCGTCACCGCCATTGTGATCCCCGTGGTCGGGTTCTTCAGTTACATCGTCGGAGCGGACCGCGAGAGCCAGGCAGGATGGACCGGTTTCGGTGCGGTCATTGGGATCCTCGGTATCGTCACCTGCCTCGCCGTCGCATTCGGCACCCGCGAGGAGGAAAGCGTCCTGCGCGATTCGGGAGACAAGTCCAGCCCCCTCCAGGCGTTCCAGGCGATCGGTCGCAACGACCAGCTGCTGTGGGTGTCCGTGTCCTACGTGCTGTACTCCATCGCCAACGTCGCGACAACGGGCTTCATGATTTACCTCTTCAAGTTCGTGCTGCGCCTGCCCGACAGCTACTCGATCGTCGGCATCATCGCCTTCGTCGTCGGCCTGATCGTCACGCCCCTGTACCCGGCGATTAACCGCCGCGTGCCGCGCCGCTACCTTTACCTCGGCGGCATGGTGCTCATGGCTACCGCCTACATCTTGTTCATCCTCTTCTCCAAGAACCCCACGATCGTTTTCATCGCCCTGGTTCTCTTCTACCTGCCCGCCACCTGCATCCAGATGACCGCGATCCTGACGATCACGGACTCTGTCGAGTACGGCCAGCTCAAGACTGGCAAGCGCAACGAAGCCGTGACCCTGTCTGTCCGACCCATGCTGGACAAGATCGCCGGCGCCCTGTCCAACTCCATCGTCGGTTTTGTCGCCATCGCGGCCGCCATGACCAACGACGTCGATCCCAACCTGCTGACCACCGCGAACATCGAGACCTTCAAGACCGCGGCCTTCTACGCGCCCCTCGGCGTCATCGTCCTGGCCTTCCTGGTCTTCGCCTTCAAGGTCAGCCTGACGGAGAAGAAGCACGGCGAGATCGTCGAGATCCTCAAGCAGAACATGAGTCGCGCCGACATCACGGAGGGCTAAGCTCTCGCGGTCCTGACAAGAGGCTTGTTGGGTGAGGAAAGGGGGCGGGGGACGCGCGGGCGTTCCCCGCCCCGCTTTGTGTCAAGGAACGACGAGGCCGGGGCTGGCCTCGCTCTCACCATGCCCCACGCGAGGCTCAGCCCTGTGCGCACGCGGCCGCCACGGCCTCGTACCGGTGTTTCCAGGGTTGTCTGATGAAATTCTGCGCACGCTCCCTGATAGTTTTCAGGTAGCTTTCAGATTTGTGGATTGTAATGTAACTCGGAAGTGAGACCCACGCCCTAAAATCATTCAAGGAGTTTCAATGAAGACTCGCACGCAGACGCGCGTCCTTGCAGTTATCGCCCTCACCCTCGCGGCGGCCCTGAGCGCATGTGGTTCGACTGACTCGTCCGCGTCGTCCAGCACCAAGTCGCCGAGCGCGGGTTCCAACGCCGCGAGCAACGACCCCAACCTGGTCTTCGCCCAGTGCATGCGCGACAAGGGCTTCGATGTGCCCGACACGGGCTTGACCCCCGACCAGCTCAACGACACCTCCGACGCCTTCAACAATGCCCTCAACGAGTGCATGATGAAGGTGTCGAATCTGACGGGCGAAGGCAACATCGCCAACGACCCGGCCGTTCGCGAGGCCATGGTGAAGGGAGCCGAATGCCTGCGCGGCCTCGGCTACGACGTGAAGGACCCCCAGCCCGGCGAAGGCCTGAACCTGCCGGATATTCCTGAGAAGGATCTCAACAAGTGCTTTACGCAGGGGGGAGGCGCCAAGTGACGCGACCTCGATCCGCGCGCGCCGTGGCAGCCACAGCGCTCCTCGCGGTCGGTGCGCTGGCGATGTCCGCCTGCCAGGGGTCGAGTGCGGCTTCCGACGCCCCCCAGTCTTTTGATGGCGCGACGGCGACCGTCACGCGCGGGGACCTGGTGGGGGAGACCACCGTCCAGGGAAATCTGCGATACGCCGACTCCTACGTGCAAAAGAGCGCCTTTAACGGCGTCATCACCTCCCTGCCCACGCCCGGGACGACCCTGGGCCAGGGCGACCACGTCTACACGGTCGGCGGCACGAACTCCTACCTGCTCCACGGCGCGGTCCCCGCATGGCGCAGCTTCGAGGAGGGCATGAGCGACGGCCAGGACGTGACCCAGCTGGAGACCGCCCTGTCTGAGCTCGGCTACTTCGAGGCCACCCCCAACGGCCACTTCGACTGGAACACCATCTGGGCGATCAAGAAGTGGCAGAAGGCCCTCAGCCTGCCTCAGGACGGAACGCTGCCGCTCGGATCCGTGCTCTTTGCCCCCGAGGACCTGCGCGTCGGCGCGCTCAAATCCCGCGTGGGCGATACGGCCACGACCGAGACGGAACTCTTCACGGCCTCGTCCTCACGACAGATCGTCTCGGCGAACCTCAAGCTCTCCGACCAGGCCCTCGGCGTTGTCGGAAACTCGGTGACCATCCGCCTGCCCGGCTCCGCCAAGACGACGACCGGGACGATCAGCGCGGTCGAGCCCCCGACCGACAAGCCCGGGGACGCCTCGTCTAGCAACAAGGAAGCCTCCAAGGAACGCATCGTCCCGGTGACGATTACCCCGGATGACCCCTCCGCCCTCGAAGGGCTGCAGGAGGCATCGGTGTCCCTCGGCTTCACCTCTGAGTCGCGCTCCGGCGTGCTTTCCGTGCCTCTCGGCGCGCTCGTCGCGCTGAGCGCCGACCAGTTCGGCGTCGAAGTCGTCGACGATGCTGGCAACATCACGCGAGTTCCCGTCACCGTCGGCCTGTTCGCGGGAGACCGCGTCGAAGTGAGCGGCGACGGCATCACCGAAGGCCAGCGCGTGGTGGTGCCCAACCGATGAGCCACATTCTGGAACTGACCGACGTGCACCGGTCGTTTGGCTCACCGCCCGTGCACGCCTGCAACGGAGTGTCCCTGAGCGTCGACGAGGGCGAATTCGTCGCCATCGTCGGCCCCTCGGGTTCCGGAAAATCGACTCTGCTCAACCTGATTGGAACGCTGGACCGGCCCACCTCGGGCAGCGTGCGCATCGACGGAACCGACGTGTCCTCCCTGCGCGATACCGAACTGTCCGGCGTGCGCTCGTCGCTGATCGGCTTCGTGTTCCAGCAGTTCCACCTCACCGCCGGCGTGTCCGCCTTGGATAACGTGGCCGACGGGCTGCTGTACCGGGGCGTGCCGCGCGCCAAGCGCCGCGAGGCCGCGCGTGAGGCCCTGACCCGCGTGGGCCTCGGGCACCGCATGGACCACAAGCCCCACCAGATGTCGGGCGGCGAACGCCAGAGAGTCGCCATCGCGCGCGCCATCATCGGCCACCCGGCCCTGCTGCTCGCCGACGAGCCCACCGGCAACCTGGACTCACGATCCGGCGCGTCCATCGTCGAACTCCTACGCGAGCTCAACGAGGCCGGCACCACCATCATCGTGATTACTCACGACAACGAACTGGCGGCCTCGCTGCCGCGCCAAATCGCCATTCGCGACGGCGAGATCGTATCCGACTCCGCGCACCCGGGAGGTGACCATGACGAGTAGACGGCACGCCCGCACGCACCGCTCTCGCCTGCGCGCCTCCGACGTCGCGCGCCTGGGCCTGACCGGCCTGCGCGCCCGGCCTATGCGCGCTGTCCTGTCCGCCCTGGGCATCGCGATCGGTATCGCCGCCATGGTCGGTGTCGTCGGAGTCTCCGCATCCTCGCAGGCCCGCCTCCAAGAGCAGCTGCGGGCGCTGGGCACGAACATGCTCACCGCGCGAAGCGGCGCCGACCTGAGCGGTGCGGACCTTATCCTGCCCGAGGACTCTGTGGGACGCGTCCGCATGATCCCCGGAGTCACCGCCGCGGCCTCCACCTCCACGCTGTCGGGCGTGTCCGTGTACCGCTCGCGTCTGTCCGACCCGAACGCGACCGGCGGCATCATCACGATGGCCGCGGACACGAACCTCCTCCAGGTCGTCTCGGGAAAGATGCAGTCCGGTGCGTGGCTTAATGACGCGACCGCTCGATACCCGGGCGTGGTGCTCGGCTCCAAGGCCGCGCAGCTGCTCGGCGTCGTCGAGCCGGGCACACAGGTCTGGCTGGGAGGGCGATCCTTCACGGTGCTCGGCATCATGGAACCCGCGCCGCTGGCCGAGGAGCTCGACAACTCCGCGCTCATCGGTGTCTCCGCTGCCTCGACCTACTTTGACTCGGGTAAGACGCCGACGACGATCTACGAGCGTTCCTCCGAAGATCAGGTCGAAAACGTGCGCGCCCTTCTCGGCCCGACGCTGGCTCCGCAGGGGGCCACGGGCCTGAAGGTCTCGCGTCCCTCCGACGCGCTGGCTGCCCAGAACGCGGCCGACCAGACGCTGACCACCCTGCTCGCGGGCGTCGGATCGATCGCCCTGCTGGTGGGCGGCATCGGCGTGGCCAACACGATGATCATCTCTGTCCTGGAGCGCCGCAAGGAGATCGGCCTGCGCCGCTCTCTGGGGGCCAAGCGCAGCCACATCAGCGTCCAGTTCCTGGCCGAGGCCCTGATCCTGTCCTTCCTGGGCGGCGTCGCCGGGTGCCTGATCGGCGGGGGAGTCACGTGGGGCATGTGTATCGCCTACGGGTGGCCGCCCACCCTTCACTGGTGGGTGATCGCCGCCGGCCTGGGCGCGACCGTCCTCATCGGTGCGATCGCCGGCCTGTATCCCGCGATTCGCGCGGCACGCACGCCTCCGACGGCGGCGCTCGCCTCGCAGTAGTCGCACTTACGCACGAGGCCGTGGCCGACTCGCAGTTCCCCTACCCTTCACGGGGGAGCGTGAGCCAGCCACGGCCTCGTCTATGCGCGACGGATCGTGGCGAGCCGGGTGCCGCTCAGGCTTGCACCGGGCCGCCGTAGATCTCGTCGATGACGGGTGCGAGGCGGCGCGTGGCCTCCAGGCGCTTGACCTTCAGCGAGGGCGTGAGCAGGCCGTTCGCCTCCGTGAAGTCGGTCGTGAGGACCTTGATCTTGCGGATCGATTCGGCGCGCGAGACGTGCTCGTTCGCCGAGGCCACCGCCTTTTCCAGGGAGGCCAGGACCTCGACGTTCGTGGCCGCCTCGGCCACGCTCATCGGCGGCAGCGAGTGGGCGGCGAGCCAATCGGGCAGCATCTCTGCGTCCAGCGTGATGAGCGCGGCGATGAAGGGCCGCTGGTCGCCCACGACCAGGACCTGGGAGATGAGCGGGTGGGAGCGCATCGGATTCTCGAGGGCGGCCGGGGCGACGTTCTTGCCGCCCGCCGTCACGATGATCTCCTTCGCGCGGCCCGTAATGGACACGTAGCCGTCGCGGTCGAGGGACCCCAGGTCGCCCGTGCGGAACCAGCCGTCGTCGGTGAAGCAGGCGGCCGTGGCCTCGGGGTCGTTGTGGTAGCGCTGGAAGACGCTGGGGCCCTGCAGGAGGATTTCGCCTTCGTCGCTGATCTTGAAGGACATGGGCGGCAGGGCCGGGCCCACGGTGCCGATCTTGGACAGGCGGGGCGTGTTGACCGAGACCGGGCCGACCGTCTCGGTCAGGCCGTAGCCCTCCAGGACGGGGATGCCGACGCCGCGGTAGAAGTGCGCGAGCCAGGGGGCCAGGGGCGCGCCGCCGGAGACGATGTAGTCTGCGTTGCCGCCCACCAGACGGATGATCTGCTGATAGACGAGCTTGTCCGCCAGCGCGTGCTGGGCCTTGAGCGACGCGGTCGGGCCCTCTTCGGTGTCCAGGGCCTGGGAGTAGGCGATCGCGACCTTGGCCGCCCAGCGGAAGATCTTCTGCTTCGGGCCGCGCGCCTTCGTGTCCGCCGAGTTGTAGATCTTCTCCAGGACGCGCGGGACGACCAGGAGGTAGCTCGGGCGGAACGACGCCAGGTCGGGTAGGAGGTTCTTGATGTTGGGCGCGTGGCCGAGGACGCCGTTGCCGCTGATCTGGAAGACCTGCAGGAAACGCGCGAACACGTGGGCGAGGGGCAGGAAGAGGAGCAAGCGCGAGTTCTTGCCCGCCGCGATTTCCGGCATCCACGCGTGGGCGTTCAGGCACAGGTTCGTGAAGTTCTCGTGGCTCAGGACCGTGCCCTTGGGCGTACCCGTCGTGCCCGACGTGTAGACGATGGTGGCGATGTCGTCCTTCGTGAGGGCTTCGGAGCGGGCGAGGACGCGCTCGCGCGGGGTGGCCGAGCCCTCCGCGATGAGGGTTTCGATGGCCTCCGAGTCCAGGGAGAGGACGTGCGTGTTGTCGCGGTTTTCGCGCTCGGCGGCGGCGCGCACGATCTCCGCCATGGACACGGTCTCGGTGATGATGAGGTGGACGTCCGCGTCGACGAGGACGTGGGCGACCTGGTCGATGGAGCTGGTTTCGTAGATGGGTACGGGGACGAGGCCGGCCGCCCAGCATGCGAAGTCGAGGAGCGTCCACTCGTAGCGGGTGCGGCTCATGATCGCGACCCTGTCGCCGGGCTCGAGGCCCCGCGCGATGAGGCCGGCGGCGAGCGCATGGACCTCGTCGTAGAACTCGCGCGCCGTGATGGAGCGCCACGTGTCGCCGATGCCGATCTTGCGCAGGATGAGGGGGCGGGTGGCGCCGCGCTGCACGCGCTCCTTGAGCAGGTGGGGGATCGTCGTGTGCTCGTCGATGCGCACCAGGACGGGGGCGTGCCACTCGAGGGCTTCGGTGGTCGTCTGCGCCTGCGTCGGTGCGTCGTCGTTGGACGAGGCCGGGGTTTCCTTGTTGGTCATGCGTGCTCCCTGGTCGCTGGGCGGTGAGCGCCGCGGGACGGGGCCAGCGGCGCTGCTACTGCTCCTATCCTACGCTCCCGTAGGGTGGGGGAGAGGGGCTGTCTTAGGGGTGGCATCTTGTGTTCGCTGTGGCCGGGCGGAGCAAAGCTGCGTCGGTACTAGTCCAGGCCGAGCTCGGCTTTCACCTCGTCGAGCGTGTACACATCGTCGGGGTGCTCCTCGTAATCGTGAACAGTTTGCTTGATGAGAGCATCGAATTCTTCGAGAGTGTGCGCGCTTTCTGGATGCGCGAGGTAGTGCTCGAGCGCGGGCAGGACAGTGGTACGGAGCCATTCCTCGTCGTCCTCGGTGTACTCGCGAACGATAGGTGGCCGCGCGCCGGATGCGACGGCCTCGGCGGCTGCGAGTTCGTGCTCTTTGGGGCGCCAGAACGAGGTGACATCCTGCTTCTCGGCAAGTTGGTACTGGATGAAGGCGTCGAGGAGTTCGTAGTCGAAGGGTTTGTCCCAGGGCTGGCGGGCGAACATCTTTCCGAAGTCCGTGCCGCGCTCGCGTATGACAGGCTCGAAGCGGATTATGGTGGCTCGCTCGGGGGCCATCGCCATGTGCTTGGACGCGGCCGAGAACCCGATGATGTATGTCCCGTGGTGGGTGAACATCGGCTGGTTCCACGCGATGCGCAGCTCCAGTTCCGGGAAGTTGTGCGAGACCCAATCCAGTACCTCCATCATCTGCGCGCGATTGTCGTCGTTCGGGATGGTCGCGAGGTACTCGTCGAGCGTTGAAATAGCCATACCGTCACCCTAACAACGCCCATGCACATCTGCGGCATGCGTGGTGATGGAAACCTTGATACTCGGCGCTGTACCGCCACCTGATGAACGAAAGGGGGCCGCCCGTGGTGTTCCACGGGCGACCCCTGACGATCGGCAATCACTGACAACTTGAAAAAATGCTCTATGCTGTGATTCTCATCATCATCTTGTAATGATCAGATGCGTTATTTGAGGTAAAGATACCCTCAAAAGCAGCGAATAGTTGGTCAAGTGGAATGCTGCATATCGTGTGCAAATCCATGTCCAGAGCATCATGTGAGCTGTTGTTGCAGAATGCCATGAGGGCCCGTGTTGCAGGGTCAGGAGAGCGTCCAAGATCTGAAATAGAAGCTATGTTTCCAAGGTGGATAAAGTATGCTTCGATCACCCGTCTCATACTATTGCCGACAAACAGTGTCTCGTTTCGATCATGTTGCTGATCAGTTAGTGTGCTGTAGGACTTTCGAATTTGCTTCCATAGTTGACTGTATTCATTCTCTATAGAGGTGCGGTTACTTGGGCCGTCGATGGTGGACTTTGCGTGAGTAGTTGTTTGTGAAGAAGTAAGCGTACGTTTAATTTCGTAGAAGTTACATTGTTTAGCTTTAGATCCTTCAGTTGGGAGCTCATACGAAGCTTCGATATGAAAGCGCGTGCTGTGGGTGAGGATGATAAGTTGGTCGACATATTTGTGCTCTGCTGTCTTTCTGAGCTGTAGAATAGAACGAATTAAGTGTCGAACATACCCAGATGTGATGAAGCTACTAAGGCCATCCATTGCGTTGATTGGGTCGTCAATGACAACCGTATACTTAGTGTTGGTTGCGACGATTCTTTCGTCAAAGTGATAAAAGAAGTAAAGAAAGCATATGAGGTTGCGTTCCCCGTCGGAAAGTGTTGACACATTTGTTCGTCTCTTCTCTCCGTTTTCGTCTTTCCGAAGGAGGATGTATGCATCGCGTTTAGCATCAGTAGATTGCTGGTCGTCGATGAAGTCGTCCGTCGATGCTCCGAGCTCGAAGCTAGTCATCCCGATGCCAGACAATGCCAGATTAATGTTCTCAATGGCAGGATGGATATCCATACGGCTCTGCTCGGCTGCTTTAATGAGATCGTTTAGCTGCTTTCGTGTCTCGCCTTTCCCGTCAATCTGTTCTTCTAGTGATGTGATCCGTGCTGCCGTCCCCGTCTCTCCTCCGACAATCGAATCGAAAGCCTTGAAGGCCTCAAGGCATGTGTGGTGGGAAAAGATGCTCCAGAACTTATCTTGAAACTCTCTTTTGAGGTTGTCCTGATCGTTCACCTTTGCGTTGTGCTCACTGACGAGCGCGTTCAGTTGTTCGCCCAGCTGGTGAAGTGTGCTGTTGAAGCTATCGATGTCCCATTCTTCTGGCGCGTCGAAGCTCTGCGACTGTTTGTCCAGTTTCTTTTCGAGGAGTGTGTGTGATTTGGAGAGGGCCTTCTCTATTGCGTCAAGCTGCGCATTCCGTGAATATTCCGCGACGTCTTCGAGCGGATGATTGCCAATCTCGCTCTTGAAGTCGGATAGCTGCTGAAGTGATAACTCCAGAGTTGCTCGGCGTGACTCGAGTCGAGCGACGGCGTTGTCGTATGATCGATCCCAGAGCTTAGCGAGATTGTCGCTGAAGTCTTGCGGTGTCTGCTGCTGGCAGAAAGGGCAGCGATCACCGAGCGTGTCCTGATGGGTCTCCATGATGTGTTTACCCTCGCGGACCCAGTCAGAATGCTGTATCTGTGAAATGAGATCGGACAGTGGCGAATCTACCGCCGGTATCAGTGGCGTGCGGAGTAAGTCGGGAAGGTCCTTGAGGTCTTGCGGAATCTGTGGGATGGCGCGTACTCGTGAAGCTATTTCAAGGGTAGTGGTGAGAAGTCCCTTTTCTTGCGTGGCAAGTTCGTCGAGAGTTGCTGGGAGTGCGTCCTCAGGTGGTAGAGGGTTCTGTCGAATATCTATGACCTTGTCGCGCAGCTTCGTTCTACTTCTATTGTATCCATCCAGACATGATGAAAGCTGTTCAGGGACGATCTTTCTATTGCTCCAGATCGCGCTCAGTAGTTGTTCCTCGGCCTCGGATTGGTCATCCTCAGCACTTCCTTTTTTGATTTTAGAAGTTCAATCTCCTCGCTGAGCGTTTCTCGATCCTTCTTTTTGCTCTCTATATCCTTTTCGTTCGATATGCTCTGTTCTCCTAGGAAAAAAATTCCATTCTCAGCTTCTTGAAATGTCTTTTCTATGTATGTCGAGTTAAGGACGAGAATCTCTCTGTTTGAGGAGTCGCAGGTGCTGCGTGTGATCCTGGGGTCGTCAGGTCCCTTGCTCAATATTCGTGTAATGGATGTCTTGCCTGTGCCGTTTGGGCCAAAAATGAAGTTCACTTTCTTCAGGTTTTTCAGCGTCGTTCCTGGCGCGAAACATGGGGTTCCGCTGAGATCTACTTCTGTAATCATTGCTCCTCCTTGGGTTGTCGATTGACAGTTGTAGTCTAAGTGACGGTAGTGCAGCGATGCGCACGTTTGGCAGTTATCTAGACTTTACAAGTAGATATGCGGTAAGTCTCAGGTGAGTTGCCTGTTTTGCCGATACATTTGCTTGCATCACTAACTGAGGTTGATCTGCGCAAATGGCTTGTTTTCGGCGTTGGGAGAACGTAAAGCAAGGGGGCCGCCCGTGGTTTCCCGCGGGCGCCCCCCAGCAGCCTTACGATCAGCCCTTGCGCTAAGCAGGAGTCTCGCCCAGCTCGAAGGACTCGACGACGGCCTCGGTGGCATCAGCGTCGTCGGAGGCGGCCACGGTCCGGGCTCTGGCTGCGATGAGGAGCAAAGCGGCGGCGGCGCCAATACCTACGAGCAGACACAAGCCGTGCAACCCGCCCGAACTCGTCAGGTCAACATGAGTGAAGGCAAGGCTCGGATAAGTCGGGGCATTCCTTTGATCGGTTGTGTGGCAACACCCACCATCTGAAGGCCCAGCCGCTGTCCGCCACCTGTCCCGGGACGGTAATCTGCTAGTGCTTCGAAGCGAGCAAGATTCAGGAGAGCCATGGGCGGGCGCGGGAAACGGCGTCCTCGAGCGCCTTTTTCAAAGCGGCCCACGCCGTGAGGCGGGAAAGTGTCGAACCGTCGGCTGCGTCAAGTTCGGCAACGATTCGGGCTCTTTGAACCGAGAACACTCCAATGGGCAGAAGCCTGCCATCAGGATCGTCGCGACTGAGAAGGCGACGGAGAAGACTCTTGGGGTCGCGGTAGTCTTCAAGGGTTTTCTCGGATACTGCCTCTTCTCGCTGCAACCAGGCGCGGCAATCCTCATCACCGAATAGCGATGCCAGAGCCCAAGTCTCGGTCATTGTTACTGGTACTACGGGAACAATCGGCGTGATTGTGGCGTCTTGAACTGAATCCACGGCGTCCCTGATCTCCTTCAGGCGTGCCTCAATACCTGCATTATCCGCGTCGCGATGGACGAAGATCAGATCGTAGAGCTCCGCATCATTTGTGTGCAGTGCTAAGAGCTTCTCGCGAACTGAGCCCTTCAAGTCGAGGCGCGCGCTGACCGAAGCGGGCTCGGACGTCAACCGGGTGAGCAGGAGCTCCAACACGTTGGTTAGTGCCGCATCCGAAGAACCCTCGCACAAGAGGCAGCAGTACCATTCATTCATCTTCGTCGCCGATCGACTTGTCCGGGTTCTCAAGGAACGCCGCGATCTCGCCACGCGAGACGGGACGGGCTCCCGTTCTGTCCTCCGGTTTGGTCTTGGCCCTCCATGTGCCGGGGAGTGGGTGAAAACCGACGCTGCGCAGGATGCCTCCCTGGCCGTCGGGAATTGATTTTCCGACGGCACACAGGATGTCATCGTCTTTCGTGGCTTGGATGAAGTAGGGGGAATGGGTGTTGACAATGACTTGTCGGGCCGAGTGCTCCGTAGGATCGGAAATCCCCCGCAGGAGCCGGTACATATCGGCGATCTTGGATGGGTGGATACCATTCTCAGGCTCTTCCATGCACAGCATTCCGAAATAGTCGTGAGACACCTTCATCGCGGATAGGGCGAGGAAGCGAAGGGTGCCGTCAGAGAGCGACCGCGCGGGCAGCTCCGGCGTGGCCCCGATCTTGGCGCGCAGTTCGAGCGTGTCGCGGGCACGGTCCTGAACGACACGCAGATCTCGTATGTCCACAAGCGCTCCGATCGCGTCGCGAACGCGGTTCATGACGTTACTGCCGTCCCCCTCTTGGAGTTCCTGGCGGAACAACGAGGAGGGGATGTGGGCGCCTGTGGCGGAAATGGGTCGGGCCTCGACCACATCATCGGGGGCGCGCATCGCGCTCGGTTCCAGGGCGACGAATCGCCAGGAGCGCATCTCCGCCTGCGCGGCAAGGATAATCGGGTTCTCGGCCGACGCGGTCGCGGACAGCACTGTTCGTTGTGCGTTGTTCGCTGCGATCTTCCTGGGTCGGCCCCTGCTTCCATTCTGGATCTGGATGATTGTGTTGCCGTTCTCCTCGGTGGTGGATAGCGGGAAGAACTTGTGGGCTCCGTGTACGAACCTGTTCACGTAGGCTGCGGAATCCGGAAAGCGGAGATGATCTTTCGCTGAGGGAATTGGTGAAAGCTGCTCGTTGACCAGCCTCAATTGCAGGCCCGTTGAGAGGGGGTCTCCCCGGCGGACGGCGAGTCGGACCTCGTAGCGCACGAACGTGCGTTCGGGTTCGACTTGTTGACTGAACTCGTCGAGAACCGGGGAGGGGAGGATCATTTCCGCTGCTAAACGGAGGTTTTCATGGCCCTGGATCACTCGGGTAGAGAATAGGGAGGAGACGTCCGATCGCTGCTGGGGCGTGGGTCTGATGAGTGTGCAGGCTTCGAGGAAGTTGTGGTCACTCAGCAGGGACAGGAATTCGATCGCGTCGAAGAGGTTTGATTTCCCCACCGAGTTCGGCCCCGCGATACAGGTGAATGGGCCGAAGTCAACAGAGACATTCTCAAGGTTCTTGAATCCGGAGACTTCGAAACGGGTGAGCATGTCTTTACCTTCAATAGGTGACGCCAGAATCTATTTAAAACATATCACATTGTGCCCGGAACGTGACGGCTACGGCTCCGGAACAAGGCCGTGCCCCGGGCCCAGCGGCCCGGGGCACACACCCGCCAAAGAGCGCAGCCAGTGCTCTAAGGGTTCACCCCTTCTTGCGCTTGGCAGGAGCCTCGCCCAGCTCGAAGGACTCGACAACAGCCTCGGTGGCCTCAGCGTCGTCGGAGGCAGCCACGGTCAGGGCGCCCACAGCCTTCGATGCGGCCTCCAGGTCACCCTTCACGGACTCCAGAGCCTCCACCTGAGCCTGCGGGGCGCGCACCGTCACCGCCAGGAACGGCGTACGCGGCGACACCTTCGCCTCAGACTTCACGCGACGCAGCGCGATCAGAGCAGAGGACGCAGCCTCCAGCACCGAGGGATCACCCTCGACGCCAGCCAGATCGGAAGCAACCGGCCACGGAGCAGTGTGCACGCTTCCCTCGCGGTACCAGCTCCACACCTCTTCCGTCACGTATGGCAGGTAGGGGGCCAGCAGGCGCACGACGTTGTCGATGACGATTGCCAGAGCCGCACGGGCAGACGCGGCCGAAGCCTCGTCCCACGCGCCATCGCGGTTGTAGGCGCGCTCCTTGACCAGTTCCAGGTAGTCGTCGCAGAACGTCCAGAAGAACGACTCCGTGACCTCGAGCGCGCGAGAGTGCTCGTAGGACGCCAGGGCAGCCGAGGCCTCGTCAATGACGGAGGCCAGCGCCGCCAGCACCGAGCGATCCAGCGGCACCGTCACCAGCGACGGATCCAGATCGATCGCCGCGTCCTCGCCGCCCATCGTCAGGGCGAACTTGGAAGCGTTGAGCACCTTGATCGCCAGGCGGCGACCAATCTTCATCTGCTGCTCGTCGAACGCCGCATCCAGGCCCAGGCGAGCCGACGCCGCCCAGTAACGCACGGCGTCCGACCCGTACTTCTCCAGGATGCCCATGGGGGTCACGACGTTGCCCTTGGACTTGGACATCTTCTTGTGGTCCGAATCCAGGATCCAGCCCGACAGGCCCGCGTGCTTCCACGGCAGCGCGCCGAACTCCAGGTCCGCGCGCACCACGGTCGAGAACAGCCACGTACGAATGATGTCCTGGCCCTGCGGGCGCAGATCCATCGGGTACGTGCGAGCGAACAGGTCCTCGTCATCCAGCCAGCCACACGCCAGCTGCGGGGACAGTGAGGACGTCGCCCACGTGTCCATGATGTCCAGCTCGCCCACGAAGCCGCCGGCCACGCCGCGCTGATCATCCGTGTAGCCCTCCGGCACGTCCGTCGACGGATCAACCGGCAGAGCGGCCTCAGAGGGGGTGATGATGTCGTCGTAATTGACCTGGCCGTCCGCGTCCACGCGGTACCACAGCGGGAACGGCACGCCGAAGAAGCGCTGACGGGACACCAGCCAGTCGCCCTTCAGGCCCTTCACCCAGTTCTCGTAGCGCACGCGCATGAAGTCGGGGTGGAACTCCAGCTCGCGGCCGCGCCCAATGAGCTCCTCATTCAGATCCGCTCCCGAGGCCGGGTTCGTCCACGCGCGGCCACCGTTACGGATGTACCACTGGCGCGAGGTGACGATCTCGAGGGGCTTGTCGCCCTTCTCGAAGAAGTTGGTCTGACGCATCGTCTTGGTCGGTTCGCCCTTCAGCTCGCCCGATTCGCGCAGGGCAGCTACCACGGCCTCGCGCGCGGAGAACGTCGTCTTACCGGTGATCTCGGCGAAAGCCGCGCGGCCCGCGTCCGTCGTGATCCACTCGGGGGTCTCGGTGATGATGCGGCCGTCCTTGCGCAGGATCGCGCGCAGCGGCAGCTCCAGGTCACGCCACCAGTCGATGTCGGTCGTGTCGCCGAAGGTACAGCACATGGCGATGCCCGCGCCCTTGTCCATCTCGGCGTCCGGGTGGGCCAGGATCGGCACCTCGACGCCGTACACGGGGGAGGCGACCGTCGTGCCGAACAGCGGCTTGTAGCGCTCGTCGTCCGGGTGGGCGATCAGGGCCACGCAGGCGGCCAGCAGCTCGGGGCGCGTCGTTTCGATGCACACGTCCACGCCGTCCTCGACGGGCGCGCCGGCGGCAGCAGCCTTCGCGGCGGCCTCCGCGTCGGTGATGTGGAAGGCCAGGCGGTGGTAGAAGCCCGGGTACTCGCGGCTCTCCAGCTCAGCCTGGGCGACCGCCGTCTGGAAGGTGACGTCCCACAGGCCCGGGGCCTCGGCCTGGTAGGCCTCGCCGCGCGCCAGGTTGCGCAGGAACGCGGCCTGGGCGACCTTGCGCGCACGCGCGCCGATCGTCTGGTAGTTCTGCTTCCAGTCCACGCTCAGGCCCAGGTAGCGCCACAGCGCCTCAAACTGAGCCTCGTCCTCGACGGTGAGGCGCTCGCACAGCTCCACGAAGTTCTTACGGGAAATCGGCTTCTGGTCGCGAGCCTTGATCGACTTGCCGTCGCCGCCCACGTGTGGGGGCTCAAAATCGGGGTCGTAGGGCAGTGTCGCATCCACGCGCACGCCGAAGTAGTTCTGCACGCGGCGCTCGGTGGGCAGGCCGTTGTCGTCCCACCCCATCGGGTAGAACACGGACTTGCCGATCATGCGCTGGTAGCGGGCCACGACGTCGGTGTGCGTGTAGGAGAAAACATGGCCGATGTGCAGGGAGCCGGATACCGTCGGCGGGGGAGTGTCGATCGAGTACACCTGCTCGCGCGTCGCGCTGCGGTCAAAAGCGTAGGTGCCCTGGCTTTCCCAGGCCTCACCCCACTTGGCTTCGAGGCCTTCGGGGGCGGCGCGGTCGGGCACGCGAGGCGCCTGCGCACGGGTGTTCATGGCCATAATTGAGTTGTCTCCATCCGAGTCGTGGACTGTTTGCCTCACTAGCGTACTTTTGTGCAGGTGCGCCGGTCCAATGCAGCGCCGAGCCACAGGGCGCGGGTTGCTCACACGAGCCCGTTACAAGTGCTCCCTGTGCGTCCTCCCCGGGACACTGGTCGCACTCGAGGATACCGTGGGTGCCACACAGGGGAGCCGGGCCGAGGCCCCCGCGCGGAAGGGGAGAACATGAGCGCGCAATCGTTGGGCGAGCAGACCGTCGACCTGTTGGGGCGCCTGGTGCGCCTGGGCTGCGTCAACGACCTGACCGCCGACTCGGGCGGGGAGGAGCGCGCCGCCGTTCTGCTGGAGGAGTTCTTCGCGGGCCTGCCCGTGTCAATCGAACGTATCACTCCGCATCCCGGCCGTACCACGTTGGTCGTGACGGTGGAGGGCACCCGGGGCGCGGATCGCATCCAGGGACGAGGCCGTGGCTCGGATCAGGGCCGCGGCTCGGGCGCGCTCACCCTCATCGGGCACACCGACGTGGTCCCCGTCGACGAGGAACGCTGGACGCACCCGCCCTTTGGGGCCGACATCGACGGAGGCGTCATGTGGGGGCGCGGCACGGTCGACATGCTCCACCTGACCGCCGCGATGGCCGTCGTCACCCGCGAGGTCGCGCGCCGCGCCCAGAAAGGTGAGCCTCCAGCCCGTTCCCTGGTGTTCGTGGCCGCTGCTGACGAGGAAGCGCGAGGAGGACTGGGCGTCCCGTGGATCGGCGAGCACAGGCCGGACGCCCTCCCGTGGGAGGCGGCCCTGTCCGAAATGGGCGGCTCGCGCATCGTGGGAGCCAGGGGAGGGGAGAGCATCGTCATCGTCGTCGGCGAAAAGGGAGCCGCCCAGCGCCGCCTCCACATTCGGGGCGACGCCGGCCACGGCTCGGTTCCACTGGGCCGCACGAGCGCCGTCGAGCGGCTCTCTCAGGTGAGCGCGGCGCTGTCCGCCGCCCGCTGGCCCACCGCCACGGACGAGGTCTGGGCTGGGTTTGTGCGTGCCTTCGAGTTTGAGGAAGCGACCGAGACGAGTCTCATCAACGGAACCTACGAGGGCGACTACTCCGAGTTCGGGGACCTGGCCGCCTACGCCCACGCCGTCTCCCACGTGACCGTCGCCCAGACGGTCGCCCGCTCCGGCGGGCCCATCAACGTCATGCCCTCCCACGCCACCCTCGAGCTGGACATCCGCACCTTGCCGGGCGTCGACGATGACGACGTGGACGCCGCCATTGTGGCGGCCCTCGACGACCTCGCCGAGCACGTGACCATCGAGCGCCTCCTGAGCGAACCCGCCACGGCCTCGCCGATCGACACCGACCTGTACCGGGTGATCGAGGCGGCCCTCGCCAGGCGATACCCGGGCGTGCGCGTCGTCCCCGTCCTCATGCCCGGAGGGACCGACCTGCGCGTGGCCCGAAGGCACGGCGGCATCGGATACGGATTCGGCGCCTACGACTCCGGCGCGAGCCTCGGGCACGTCTACGCCCAGCTCCACGCCCACGACGAACACATTGCGCTCGCGGACGTGCGCGCGACCGCCGAGGTGCTGCACGACATCGTCACGCAGTACCTGACACATAGATGACAAGTAATCAACCACTGTTACAAATGATCGCCTGACGAGGATCTTTCTCCCAAGACTTCTCCGGTGCATACGGTAGGTGTCGGCACTCCCGCCGCTACTAGACACAAGGAGACACCGATGCACATCGCACGCATCCCACGAACAGCAGCCACCCTCGCCTCCGTCGCTGCCATGATGTGTGCGACCCTTGCGGCCTGCGCGCCGTCGGGAGGAGCAGCCCAGTCGGCCTCCCGCGAGGGAACCATCGCGGTCGGCCTGCCGGGCTCCCTGTCCACCCTGGACACCGCCCACGAAACCGGCATCATCAACTACTACGTCGCGCAGGTCGTCTCCGAAGGCCTCCTCGCCGTGGATAAGAATGGCCAGCTGATCCCCGCGATTGCCTCCTCGTACCACACGGACGACGCCCAGACCTGGGTTTTCGACATCAGACCCGACGCCCTCTTCCAGGACGGGAACCCCGTCACCATCGACGACGTCCTCTTCTCGATCGACATCGCCAAGGACCCCGACAAGTCCCCGTCCTCCGCGGTCTATTGGCCCGCCGGCGTCCAGGCCGAGCAAAGCGGCGACAACCAGATCACGATCACCCTGCCCGCTCCCGCGGTTAACTTCGGGTGGACGGTCACCGCGAACGGCGGTTTGTGGATCACCGAACAGTCCTTCTACGAGGCGGCCGCCTCCTACGGGTCCTCGACCGACCTCATCATGGGCACAGGCCCCTACAAGGCCGTGTCCTTCCAGCCAGACTCCAAGGCCGTGTTCACAAAGAGCGGCACCTGGTGGGGCGGAGACACCCCCGCCCAGACCATCGAATTCGACTTCTTCTCGGATGAGAACGCGCGCTTCCTCGCGCAAAAGAACGGAACGATCGACATCGCCACCCAGCTGCCGATCGACCAGGTCTCGCAGTTCCAAGGGATCAACGGCGTCAGCGTCCTGACCGAATCCGACCGCTCCTACGTGGGCCTCACCTTCGACCAGAACGTCGAGCCCTTCGATGACATCCACGTGCGCAAGGCCATCGCCCACGCCGTTGACCGTGACACCATCGTCTCCTCGATCCTCAAGGGACAAGCGACGGTAGCGACGGGCATCGAGCCGCCCGATCAGTTGGGCAGCGAGATCGGCGAGCAGGCTGCCACGGACGCGCAAGCGGGCCTGCCCATCGACTCCTTCGACCTGGACGCCGCGCGCGCCGAACTCGCCCAGTCCAAGGTCCCCGACGGTTTCGACGCCGAGCTGACCTACCCCTCGTCGATTCCAGACCTGGGATCCGCCGCCCTCGCGATCGCCGACAACCTCAAGCAGATCGGCATCAACCTGACCGTTACCTCCAAGCCCATCGAAGAGTGGATCTCCGAGGTCGGCAGCGGCACCTACGGCCTGTCCTACATGAGCTACACCTCCACGACCGGCGACCCGGGCGAGGTGGCCGGGTGGCTGCTTGGCCCCGACAATCCCGCACGATACGAGAACGCACAGGTCCAGGGACTGATCGCCTCTCAGGCCACCCAGACCGACCCGAGCAAGCGCGTCACCGACATCGTCGAGGCAGAGCGCATTGCTCAAGAGACCACGATCTACTCGCCGATCTGGTGGGGCAAGACGTCGACGGCCTTCGCCTCGCGCGTCACCCCGACGGAGTACACGCCCTACTTCTTCATGACCCCGTGGGCCTCCTCCCTGGAACTGGCCAAGTAAATGCTGCGCTACATCCTCCGCCGCCTCGCCGGCGCGGCAGTGGTGCTCACCCTCCTGTCCTTCCTCGTCTTCTCTCTCCTGTACCTGGTACCCGGAGACCCCGTGAAGATCCTGGTGGGCACGAGGCGACTGACCCCCGAGGTTCGCCAGGCCGTGACCGCGCGTTACGGCCTGGACGAGCCCCTCGTCGTGCGCTACTGGCACTGGCTGACCCGCGCCCTCACCGGCGACTTCGGGGACTCGGTACGCTCCGCAACGCCCGTGACCGACGTGCTCGCCTCGCGCGTGTCACTGACCGCCTGGCTCACCATCGGCGCATTCATCCTCGCCGTCGCCGTCGGCATCCCCCTGGGGATCGCTGCGGCACGGCGCCGGGGATCCTGGGTTGATCGCACGATCGTCGGCTGGTCGGTTGTGGGCGTGTCCGCACCCGGCTTCGCCCTCGGCCTTGTCCTGCTGTACGTCTTCGGGCTCATGCTCGGATGGTTTCCCGTTTTCGGTGAAGGAACAGGCGTCGTTGATACCCTGTGGCACCTCGCCCTGCCCGCGATCGCGCTCGCGACCGGAATCGGCGCGATGCTCGTACGCATCACCCGCGCGGCCGTCGGGGCCGAACTCGCCCAGGACTACGTGACCTTCGCGCGCTCGCGGGGAGTGCCCAGCAGGCGCATCACGGCCATGTACGTGCGGGGAGCGGCGCTGCCGATCATCACCTCCGCTGGCCTGATCCTGGGGACGCTCTTTGGGTCCACGGTGCTCGTTGAGGAGGCGTTTTCCCTGCCCGGCCTCGGACAGCTCCTCGCCGACTCCATCACCTACAAGGACGTGCCCGTCGTGCAGGCGATCGCGCTGCTGGTTGCGTTCGTCATCATCGTCGTGACGCTGATCGTCGATGTCGTCGCCTTTGCTGTCGATCCGCGTCAGACGGTCGGCGAGGGGAGGGGAGCCTGATGGCGCTGTCGCTTTCTCCGCGCGCCCTGGGACGAGGCATTGGTTCCTCCGCACGCAAGATCCCCGGCTCGGTGGTCCTGTCCGTGGTCGTTCTGGTCGCTGTCGCGATCTGCGTGATCGTCCCGTCGGTGCTGGTTCCCGGCGCGCTGGACCAGAACCTGGCCCTCGGTGTGAGCCCGGCGGGTACCCCCGGGCATCTGCTGGGCACCGACAAGGTGGGGCGTGATGTTCTTGCCCTGACGGTTGCCGGTGCGCGCTCCGCGATTGTGGGGCCGATTGTCATCGCCGTGGGCTCGATGGTGGCCGGTCTGTTTTTCGGAATGAGCGCGGCGTGGCGCGGCGGGCTGTGGGATGCCTGCGTGTCTCGCTCCTGCGAGGTTCTCCTCTCACTTCCCGTCACGCTCCTCGCGATCGTCGTCGCGGGCGTGATCGGTGGCAGCTATTGGGTGACGGTCGGCGTGCTGATCGTGCTGTTTGCTCCCTCGGACGTGCGTATGATCCGCTCGGCCACGCTCGCGCAAAAGCCTCAGCCGTATATCGAGGCCACGCGCGTCCTGGGCCTGTCCGGTCCTCGTATCCTCGCCGTGCATATCCTGCCGAACATTACGCCGATCGTGTGGGCGAACCTCTTTGTCAACATCGCATTCGCGCTCGTGTCCATGTCCGGCCTGTCCTACTTGGGCCTCGGCGTCGGTGCGCAGGATGCCGACTGGGGGCGCCAGCTCGCGGATGGACGAGCCCTCCTCGCCCACAATCCCGCCGCGTCAGTGGCCGCCGGACTCGCCATCATTGTGACGGCCACAGCGATCAACATTGCGGGTGACTGGTTTGCCGAGCGCAAGGAACGTGACTGATGAGTACCACGACGATACGTGAAAGCGGCGACGGCCTCGTGGCTTCACACGTGAGTGTCACCGACCGCAGTGGACGAGTGATCGTCGACGACGTAAGCGTGAACGCCCGCTCGGGGCGCACCCTCGTCATTGTGGGCGAGTCCGGTGCGGGAAAGTCGATGCTCGCGCGGACTCTCTGCGCGCTGACCCCCTCTGCGCTCGTTGCTAGTGGAACGGTGTCGCTGGGAGGGCAAGACTACGATCTGGCGGCGGACCAGGGGCGTTTGAAGAAACAGCGCGGTGGTGGAATCGTCTGGCTCCCGCAGGATCCCTTCACGTCGCTGGCGCCGACGCTGCCGTGCGGAGTACAAATCACGGCCGCGCGCACCGGCAGGCGCTCCGAACGCTCACAGCGTGCACGCGCGCTTCTGGCGGACGTCGGACTCGACGCCCGGGTTGCTCGCTCGTACCCCCACGAACTGTCGGGCGGAATGCGCCAGCGCGTCGCCATCGCGGCGGCGCTCGATTCTGAGCCGCGCGTCCTCATCGCTGACGAACCGACGACGGCCCTGGACGTCACGACGCAGCGCGACATCCTGACGCTGCTGACACGCCTGCGTGACGAGCACGCCATGACGCTCGTGCTGGTCACCCACGACCTGGCGCTCGCGCGTCAGTTCGGCGACGACGTCATCGTCATGAAAGACGGCCAGATCGTCGAAGAAGGACCGGTCAATGCGGTCCTCACCTCGCCGGTACACGACTATACGAAACGCCTGGCGGACGCCGAACCACGGCTCGACGGACCCAACCCGCGCGAAGGCAAGTCCATACCCGACGGCGGGGAGACGATCGTCGAGGTTCGCGACCTGACGAAGGTGTTCCGATCACGCAAGGAATCGCACGTCGCCCTCATGGACGTGTCCCTGGACATCGCGCAGGGAGAATCCATCGGCATCGTCGGAGAATCAGGGTCGGGCAAGACGACGCTCGCGCGCATCATTGTCGGGCTGGAACACGCCGACTCTGGAACAGTCCACGTCAGCGCGCACGCCGGGGGAGGACCGACCGTCGGAATCGTGTTCCAGAACCCGTATTCTGCGCTCAACCCCGCGCGAACCATCGGACAGGCACTCGCCGAGGCAGCGTCCGTCGCGGGTCGCCCGGCCAGCGACGTGGCGGAGCTGCTGGCAGCGGTTGAGCTCCCGGCCGAGTACGCGAAGCATCGCCCCTCCCGCCTCTCTGGTGGCGAGCGCCAACGCGTGGCGATTGCGCGTGCGCTGGCGACGCGGCCGCGCGTGCTCATCGCCGATGAGGCCGTGTCTGCTCTTGACGTGTCCGTCCAGGCTTCCATCCTGGACCTGTTGACGCGCCTGCAGGCCGAGCAAGGATTCGCGCTCGTGTTCATCACCCACGACCTGGCGGTGGCACGCGCCATGTGCGACCGCCTCGTCATCATGAAGGGCGGTGTCGTCGTGGAGGAAGGCCCGACTGAAGAGATCCTGCACAATCCTTCCGAGGAGTACACGGTTGAGCTTTTGAGCGCCGTGCCCGGTCGAGACGCGGAATTCGCATGAGCACCACCCCGACACCAACCACGATCCGTCCCGGCAACAATGCGCGCGAGCATCTGACGGCTCTCGGCATCCCTGCCGCGCACGCCGCGCGGTGGGCGGCGATGGGTCCGGCGGTGTCCGCGACCCTGTGGACGTACGGCGGGCACGCTCTCCTGGAGGCCCACCGGACGGCCTCGGCCCACCGAACGATTGTGGATGCGTGTCTGCTGGACGGTGACGACGCCGGGGCACGTGCCATCGAGTCTGCTCGCTCGTGGGCGGTTCTCATCCAAGCCGTCCTCGATGCTGCTCCGGACGCCCCGCTCGCGAAGGCCGTGACGCGCGATGATGGCTCCGTCTTCGAGGAGGAGCTTCGCTCCCGAGGTTTTACTGCCGCAGGGGTGGTCGGCTCACCGCTGTCGATCGAAGAAGACCCCGACCACGGGCACGCCAGCGTGCACGGATGGGTGCGGTGGAACGCTCGTCCCCAGGAGATTCCCGCGTATGTGAGGCAGAAAACCGACTTCACGTGCGGCCCGGCAAGCGCGCTCATGGCCCTCGCGCACGCCAGCGGAGGTGCCCCTCATGAGGTCAGCCACTGCCTGCGAGACGAGATGGAGCTGTGGCGCGAGTCGACGTACTCCCTCGGGGTCGGGCCTTACGGCTTGGCGGCCGCGCTCGCAAGGCGCGGACAAAGCGTTGAGGTAGTCGTCACCCATGAGGGGCCAGTCGTCGGGCTGACGCGCGCGCACGCGGCGTCCCCCGCAGCCCGCCGCGCCATTCACCGCCAGCACGTGGACGAGGCCAGGGCACTCGGGGTTCGGGACCACATCGGCGACTGGGGTCTCTCGGAGCTGCGCGCCGCCCTCGAACAGGGAAACGGCGTCATTGTGCTCGTCGACCTGGAGGATCTCAACGGTGAACAAACTCCCCACTGGGTCTACGTGTGGGGGATCATGGGCGAGCACGCGCTCATCCACGATCCATGGAACGACGAGCAATTCGGCGAGACCTGGGTCGAAACGTGGTTGGAGGCAATCACTCTCGAGCAGCTCTGGGAATCGGCCCAATGGGTGGAAGAAGAACGCGCGAGAGCATGCATCATCGTGTCCCTGTGATCGTCGCGCTCGCGGGCGCATAACGAGGCCGGGGCCAGGTCACCTCAGCAGTGAACCCAGCCCCGGCCTCGTGAAGGAGAACGACGGAATCAGAGGACCATCGCGGCGATCCAGCCGCCGATGAGCAGCGGGATGTTGTAGTGGATGAACTCGGGGATAACCGTGTCGCGCATGTGGTCGTGCTGACCGTCCACGCTCAGACCGGCTGTCGGGCCAAGCGTCGAGTCCGACGCGGGAGAACCGGCGTCGCCCAGCGCGCCCGCCGTGCCGATGATCGCGACCGTGGCGACGGGGGAGAAGCCCAGGGCAATACACAGCGGCACGTAGATCGCGGAGATAATCGGCAGCGTCGAGAAGGAGGAGCCGATACCCATCGTGATGATCAGGCCGACGACGAGCATGATCATGGCGGCCAGAGCCTTGGATCCGTTGAACATCGCAGAGGTCTGCTCGACGAGGGGCTCGATCTGGCCCGAGGCCTTCAGCACGGCCGCGTAGCCCTGCGCGGTGATCATGATCAGGCCGATGAGGCTCATCATCTTCATGCCGCCGGAGAACACGTCGTCGGCCTGCTGCCAGGGCACGACGCGCATTGCGAGCATCATGCACAGGCCCACGAGGGCGCCCACGAGCAGCGGGTCTGCCTCGGAATCCATCTTGGTCATGACGGCCTGGATGACGAAGCATGCGACGAGGGCGAGGACGGCCGCCCAGACCTTGACCATGTTGATCGGCTTGTCGTCGGCCGTGCTGAACTCTGTCTCGCGCTGCTCGTATTCGCGCGGCTTGCGGTAGGAGAACAGCAGGGCGATCGCGCAGCCCACGGCCATCGAGGCGGCGGGGATTGCCATGGCGGCCATCGGGTTAACGATGCCTTCGACGGGCAGGCCGGCGTCCTCGATGTTCTTGTAGAGAATGTCGTGCAGGAAGATGCGGCCGAAGCCGATCGGCACGAACATGTAGGTCGTGACGATACCGAAGGTGATCGCACAGGCGACCAGGCGGCGGTCCATCTTCAGCTCGTTCATGACGCCGATGAGCGGGGGCACCAGCAACGGAATGAACGCGATGTGAATCGGGATGAGGTTCTGGCTCATCACTCCCATGACGAGGACGCCGCCGAGGATGCCCCACTTGGCGGAGCGGGCCACGCGCGCCGAGTTTGACTCGTCGGCGTTGCGCAGCTTCTTGATGATCCAGTCGGCCAGCAGGCGCGGCAATCCAGAGTGGGCGACCGACATGGCGAACGCGCCGAGGAGGGCGTAGGACAGGGCGATCTTGGCGCCGCCGGCCAGGCCGTCCTGGAAGGCGACCATCGTGCCGGACACGCCCATGCCGGCGACCAAGCCGCCCACGAGGGATGCCACGAAAAGCGAGATAACGACGTGCACGCGTGCGACGCTGAGGACCAGCATGACGATCACGGAGAGCACGACTGCGTTGAAAAGCAACATGAGTGTTCCTGTGTTGAGGGTGCGCGAAAGCGCCACGTGAGGTGGAGAAAGTAAGCCGCGTCGCGGCAGGTGGTGGTGTCAGCCGAGATGGGAATCGGCGTGGATGGAGGCGTCGACAGCACCTACCAGTGCGTTCGACAAACCACCTTCCTCGGCGGCCAGCAATCCTGCGATTGTGGTGCCGCCGGGGCTCGTCACCCGGTCAATGAGTTGCGCGGGGATTGTGCCCGCCTCGCGCTCAGCGAGGAGCAGCGTGGCGGCCCCCGCCATCGCCTGCGCGGCGATCTCGACGGCGCTGTCCTTGGACAGACCATACTTGAGGCCCGCGCGGGCGAACGTATCAATAATCTGGAAATACCAGGCCGGAGAGCACGAGGCCAGAGCCTGGAAGATCGGGAAATAGTCCTCGTCGATGAGGATGGTTCGACCAACGGCGTTCATGAGGTCGCGCACCGCGTCCACCTGGTCCTCGGTGGTGCGCGCGGCCGTCAGGGCCGTCATGGACTGGCCCACGGTCGCCGCCACGTTGGGCATGACGCGGATCAGTGGAATACCCGATCCGAAGTCCTGGGTGATCTGGTCGAGGGTGCGCCCGGCCGCGAGGGACACGATGCACACATCGGTGCGTCCAACCACGACGGGGGCGATCTCCTTGATGACCGTTCGCTGGTCCTTGGGCTTGACAGCCAGGATGACGACGTCAACCTGGCGGGCCAGGGACACGTTCGAGGAGGCGGCGGTGGCGCCCAGCTCGTCGGCCAGATCGCAGGCCTTGGTGGCCGTGCGGTTGGAGAAGACCAGGGTTGCAGGATCGACGCCGGACGCGACGGCGCCGCGAGCGATGGCCTGGGCCATGGCTCCCGTTCCGATGAATCCGATGCGCATGAGCGTCTCCCTGAGTGTGTTGGCCACTTGCCAGGCAGCCTACCCGCATTTTGCCTGTTCTTGGTGCAGTGGCCGAACTGTGAGACGAGGCCGGGGCCGGTTTGCGTTTTTCAGCAACCCAGCCCCGGCCTCGTGGGGGAGAAAACGGCGGAAAAGCGCGCCTCAGCGCTTGCGCGTGCCGAAGATCGATCGAGTGATTTCACGCCCTGCGGTGCGCAGGACCGAGCCGAGGGCGTTTTCCACCTGGCGGGCGCGGCGCTCGGCGGCGCGCTGGCGCGCGGCCTCCTCCCTCTCCTGCTGCTTCTCGACCTGGCGGCGCAGGCGTTCCATTTCCTTTTCGCGCGCGGCCTCTTCCTTCGCGGCGGCCTTCTCGAGTTCCTTGGCGGCCTTCTCAGCCGCCTTCTCGGCCTCCTTGCGCGCCTTTTCCGCGGCCTTCTCGGCTTCCTTGCGTGCCTTTTCCGCTTCCTTTTCGGCCGCTTCCTGGGCGAGGGCCTCCTCGCGGGCGGCCTGTGCCTCGGCCGCGCGGCGCTCGAGCTTCTCCTCGGCCGAGTCCGGGTTCACGGCGTCGCGGTAGCGGCCCATGATGACGCTGGACTGGTTGATGCGCGCGACCGTGTCGGCGGACGCGGGGCCCATGACGGAGGCGGGGGCCCAAATGCCGACCGGGGTGACCGGGGTTGGGTTACCCTTCGGATCCAGGACGGTCACGACGGCCTCGCCCGTGCCCAGGGTCGTGAGGACCTCGTCGAGCTCGAGGCTGGTCTTCGGGAAGGTCTGCACGGTCGCCTTGAGCTTCTTGAAGTCGTCCGGCGTGGAGGCGCGCAGGCCGTGTTGGACGCGCGAACCGAGCTGTGCGAGCACGTCGGAGGGAATGTCCTTGGGGGTCTGCGTCACGAAGACGACACCCACGCCCTTGGAACGGATGAGGCGCACGGTCTGGACGACCTGACGCTCGAACTCCTTGGTGGCGTCGGCGAAGAGCAGGTGTGCCTCGTCGAAGAAGAAGACCAGCTTGGGACGCGGTGCGTCTCCGACCTCGGGCAGGGTGGCGAACAGGTTGGCCAGCAGGTACATGATGACGGCGCTGACCAGGGCCGGGCGCGAGGAGATGTCGCCGACGCCCAGCAGGGAGATGATGCCGCGACCGGTCGAATCCATGCGCATGAGGTCGGCGGTGTCGAAGCCGGGGGCGCCGAAGAACTGCCCGCCGCCCTGGGACTCGAGCGCGGTCAGGGCGCGCAGGATGACGCCGGCGGTTGCCTTGGAGACGCCGCCGATCATCGCCAGCTCATCCTTGCCCTCCTCGGAGGTCAGGAAGGAGATGACCGAGCGCAGGTCGGGCAGGTCCACGAGCTCCAGGCCCTGGCCGTCCGCCCACGCGAAGATCAGCTGGAGGGCCTGCTCCTGCGTCGTGTTCAGGGACAGGGCGCGTGCCAGCAGGATCGGGCCGAAGTCGGAGACCTCGGCGCGCACGGGCACGCCCGGGAACTGCGAATCCGCCCCGCCCAGGCTCAGCAGCTCAATCGGGAAGGACGAGGGAGCCCACGCCTGCCCGTTGGCGGCCGTGCGGGCCAGAAGCTTCTCGGAGCTCGCCCCCGCCTCGGCCAGGCCCGTCAGGTCGCCCTTCACGTCGCACAGGAGCACGGAAGAACCCGCCGCCGACAGGCCTTCGGCCAGGAGCTGGAGGGTACGGGTTTTGCCCGTGCCCGTCGCGCCCGCGACCAGGAGGTGACGGTTAAACATGGGCAGGGGCATCTTGGCGCTGACGCCGGGCACGCGCGTGCCGTCCTCGATCAGGGTGCCGATGGCGACCGCGGGGACGTCCCAGGAGTAGGCAGCCTTGATCCCTGAGGCGAACGCGGACAGCTCGCCCGCAGCCTCCGGGGACGAGGCCTGGGCCGCCTCCGGCGTGGACGGTGTGGTCTCGGGCGCGGGGGCGGGTGCCGCCTCGGGGGTGGGCTCGGCCGGTGCGGGGGTTTCCTGGGTGGTAGGGGCGGGGGCGTCGACGGAGGTGCCAGCGGCTTCAAGCTGTGCGCGGAGTGCTTCGGCCTTCGCGCGGGCGGCTTCGGCTTCGGCGGCCTTGGCGGCGGCTTCGGCGGCGGCCAGGCGGGCCTTGAGATCCTCGATGTTCTCGCTCATGGTGATGTCTTTCGGGCAGTGGGCGCGCAGCGCCCGGCGTTCTCGACGTTACCGCAACAGTATCCCTTGGGACGCCGGTCCCATGCGCGCGATAGCGGCGCTCAGGGCTGTGGCCCCATCCACAGGGGGATGTGTCGTGTCGCGGCTGTCCACAGGGGGCGGCGTCGTGTCGCGCCTATCCACAGGCAGGCCTCGCCGCCAAGACACGGGCTCAGGGCAGGTCGTAGCGTCAAGGGATGAACCCTCCACGTTGGATCGCTCACCGCAGGATGGCGGCCTTGACCAAAGCCGTGTACGACAGCGCCATCAACGACGACGATGAGCCCCCAGAACCATCGGCCATGCGCCTGCTGCCGGGGTCGACGACGGTCGCCGCTGTCCTGATCGTCCTGGTGTTGCTCGCCGGAATCGGGGTGTGGAGGCACGCGCGGGCCACCGATCGGGCACGCGAAGCAGACCAAGCCGCCGAACAATCGGCCGAACTCCACGCGGAGAAGGCCGCCGAGGCGGGTTCGGGCGGGACCAGCGCGACACCTGTCGGCCCCGCCACGCCAGGGACCGACAGCGCAGGAGAGGTCGTCGTCCACGTCTCCGGGGCCGTCGCCACCCCCGGCGTCCTCACCCTGCCCGCCTCCTCCCGGGTTATCGACGCCATCACGGCTGCGGGAGGCGCCCTGGAGGATGCCGACCTCGACGCGATCAACCTGGCCCGCCCCGTCGTTGACGGCGAACACATCCGCGTCGCCGCGCTTGGGCAATCACCCCCGGAGCCAAGCGCAGGCGCGGAATCCGCCCAGTCCGCCTGCGTGCAACTCGACACGGCGAGCGCCACCGACCTGCAAACCCTGCCCGGCATCGGGCCCGCCCTGGCCCAGCGCATCATCGACTACCGGGCCACTCACCCACACATTCCCTCCGTCGACGCCCTCGACGAGGTGCCCGGCATCGGGCCCGCCCTCATCGAGAAGATACGACCGGGGGTGTGCCCATGAGCGACACAGAACCACCCGACGAACCCAGCGAGGACTCCCTCCATCACGCCGAAACGGCCCCGCGCCCCGACGAGGCTGGATCGCCCACGCCGCCGCGGTGCCGCCAGCGACCCGCCGACACCCAACGCGCCCCACGCATGATCGACCTGCGCCTCCTCGCCCCAGCCACCGCCACCTGGGCCGCCAGCTGGTGGGCCACCGCCCACCCCACGCCCCTACCCCTCATCGCCGCCCTCGCACTCGCATCTGGACTGACAACAGCCTCCTACGCATGGTCACACAGGAACACACACCCACCCCGACACGCCCTCACACCCCCGCGCTCCCTCCGCCTGGGCGCCGCTCTCCTCCTGGCCACGACCGCCTGCGCGCTCGCGGTCGCCAGTGCGGCCGGCGCCTCCTACCTAACCGACCCCGCCCGGTCACAATCCGGCCCGATCCACGCGTCGGTCAGACTCGAGCGTGACCCGGCCCCGGCCTCGTCAGGAACGACGACAAGGCACCGGGCGCGCGTACGGATCCTCGCCGTGCGGGTGGGGGACAGGTGGGTGCCGTCGCAGGCGAGCGCGCTGGTCAGCGCGCCGGGGTGGGAGGGAGCGGCGCGAGGAGACGTCTACGAGATCAGCGGAAGCCTCGACGCAAGCTTCGCGGCCGACGCCCCCTCCGTCGGAGCCATCCGCGCCAGACACGCAGCCCTCACGAACCGTCCCGCAGGCCTGGACACCTGGCGCAGGAACACCCACCGCGCCCTATCCGCAGCCTGCCACACCCTCCCACGCGACGCGCGCGGCCTGGTGCCCGGCATGGCGATAGGCGACGACCGGCTCGTGCCCACCGACCTCGCCGACGCCATGAAAGCCACCTCCCTGACGCACCTGACCGCCGTCTCCGGCTCACACATCGTCATCATCCTGGCCGCACTCAACCTGATCCTGCCCGCACGCGTCCCGCTGCGCGTGGGCGGGACCCTGACCGTGCTGGGGACAATCATCACCCTCGTCGGGCCCGAGGCCTCCGTCGTTCGCTCCGTGTGCGTCGCCTCGGTCGCAACCCTTGGCTTAATTCTCGGCCGCGAAGGACAGGCCACAGCCGCCCTATGCGCCGTCGTCATCGCCACCCTCCTCATCGACCCCTGGGCGTCGCGCTCCTACGGATTTGCCCTGTCGGTGCTGGCGGCGCTCGCGGTCGTGGGGCCCGCATCCGCGGTCGCTCGGAGTGTCAAGCGTCGCATCCGGGGCGACACGCGCGCCGGACGAGCCTTGCGTCGGGGTGCGGAACTGGTGTGCGTGCCTGCCCTGGCCGAGCTGGTGACCGCCCCCGTCATCGTCTCCCTGTCCGGGACCGTGCCGCTGTGGGGGATCGCCGCCAACGTCGCCGCCGAGCCAGCCGTGCCCGTCGCGACACTCGCGGGGCTGAGCGGAGCACTCCTCGCGCCGACATGCCCGGGCGCGGCGACTGCCTGTACGCGCGTGGCCTCCTGGGCCACCGCCTGGATCGCTGGGGCCGCGCGCTTCTTTCAGGCAATGCCGGGCTCTGGGACGCGCGTGCCCGGGGGAGCGGGAACCATCCTGGCCCTCTACGCCTGTGCGGGCGCCGGGTGGCTGGCGTGGCGCGCGTGGCGTCGGTGGGGCATCCCCCTCCTGGACGAGGCCGAGGACCCCTGAGCGGGGCGGGCGCGGGTGAGCCTGACGAGAGGACACCGCCCGTCCGGTGTCCTGGCCCCTGCTGCGCGTGCCGTCTGGTTACGATGGACATACGGCGGTGATACCTGCCACGACTTATATCCGCCCTGGGCAAAGGCGGACGCAGATGGCCACGGACGGTGGCAGACTTAGGGAGTTACCATCGCGTCGAAAGGTAGGACAACGTGGCGGCACGTGGAACGCGCTCGTCGGCACCCGCGCAGATCACGCTGGCTCCGATCGTCTTGATTAAAGGATCCGAGGGCCTTCTCGTCGACCGCGCCCTCGACCGGCTGCGCGCCCTGGCTCACGAGGCCGACCCGAACCTCGAACGCACCGACATCAACGCTGCGACCTACCAGGCCGGGCAGATCGACGTCATTGCATCCCCCTCGCTTTTCGGCGAATCCCGCATGGTCATCATCCGGGACCTGGAGACCATGAGCGACGCGCTAGCCGCCGACCTGATTGCCTACGCCGGCGCGCCCGCCCCCGACGTGTGGATGTTCCTTGCCCACCCCGGGGGCAACGCCCGCGGCAAGAAGGTCATCGACACGATCACCAAGGCGAAATGGCCCGTCATCCCCGCCGATCCGCTCAAAAACGACCGCGACAAGCTCGCCCTTATCGCCTCCGACGTGCGCGCCGCGCGCAGGCAGATGGACACCGAGGCCCAGCAGGCACTCGTCGATGCGCTGGGCAACGATCCGCGCGCGATGGCCGGAGCCCTGGCCCAGCTCCTCTCCGACGTGAGCGGACGCATCACCCTCGAGGACGTGCGCCGCTACCAGGCCGGGCGCGTCGAGGCCACCGGATACGACGTGGCCGACGCGGCGGTTGCAGGAAACTCCGCGAAGGCCCTGACCCTCACCCGCCACGCGTTCGCCACCGGCATCGCCCCGCAGCTCCTCGTGGCTGCCCTGGCCATGAAGTTCCGCGCCATGGCGAGGGTCTCCATTGGCGGATCCGCATCCGCCCTCAAGATGGCCCCCTGGCAGGTGGACCGAGCCCGGCGCGAACTGCGCGGCTGGTCCGACGCCTCCCTGGCTGGCGCCTTCGGTGCAATTGCCACCGCCGACGCCGAAACGAAAGGCGCGTCACGCGATCCGCAGCGCGCCGTCGAAAAAGCAATTATCACCATCTGCAGGCTGCACGGACGCTGACAGCGCGGCCCCGGCCTCGTCGATGAGAAGAAGAATGGACGAAGACGAGGAGAACAATGAAAACTATTCGAACGCTTATGGGGCGACTGCGGGAGTTTAAAACTCCGGCGCTCCTGACCCCGCTGTTCATCATCGGGGAGGTCATCCTCGAGTGTCTGATCCCGCTGACCATGGTCTCACTGGTGGATGCGCTCGATGGAGACTCCTTGAGTCCCGTCGTTCGCTTGGGCGCGATCCTCATCGGCTACGCCTTCGCGTCGTTGGCCTGCGGTATTCTGGCCGCGCGATTCGCGGCAACTGCGTCGGTGGGCCTGGCGAAGAACCTGCGTCAGGACCTGTTTTTCAAGGTCCAGGACTTCTCCTTCGCGGACATCGACCGCTTCTCCACGTCCTCGCTGGTCACCCGCATGACCACGGACGTCACCAACGTGCAAAACGCCTTCGGCATGATGATCCGCATCGCGGTGCGCGTCCCCCTCATGATCGTGTTCTCCATCGTGATGGCGTGGCGCATCAACGTCCAGATGGCCCTGATCTTCCTCGGGATGGTGCCGGTTCTCGCCATTATCCTGGCGGCTATCGTGCTCATCGCATTCCCGATCTTCCGCCGTATCTTTAAGAAGTACGACGCCCTGAACAACTCCGTGCAGGAGAACGTCGCAGCGATCCGTGTGGTCAAGTCCTTCGTCACCGAGGAACACGAGACTACGAAGTTCCGCGCCGCCTCGCAGGACGTGCGCAAGGACTTCACGAACGCCGAGAAGCTCATCGCCCTCAACAGCCCCGTCATGATGTTCTTCATCTTCGCCGCGATCACGGCCGTCGACTACGTGGGCGCCTCGATCATCGTGAACTCGGGGGCAACCGAGCTGACGAAGGGCGGCCTGACCGCTCTTATCACCTACGGCATCCAGATCCTCGCGCACATGCTCATGGTCGCCTTCATCTTCGTCATGGCGACGATGGCCGCAGAGTCCGCGAACCGTATCGCCGAGGTCCTCACCCACGACCCGTCGCTCACCTCCCCGGCCAATGGCGCCACCGAGGTCGCGGACGGCTCCGTCGTCTTCGAGGGTGTGTCCTTCAAGTACTCCGAGAGCGCCGAAGAGAACGCGCTGTCCGATATCAACCTGAGTATCGAGTCCGGCTCAACGCTTGGCATCGTGGGCGGCACCGGTTCGTCCAAGACCTCGCTCATCCAGCTGATCTGCCGCCTCTACGACGTCTCCGAGGGATCCGTGAAGGTTGGCGGGCACGACGTGCGCGACTACGACCTGAGCGCGCTGCGCGACGCGGTCTCCGTCGTCCTGCAGAAGAACGTTCTCTTCTCCGGCACCATCAAGGACAACATGCGCTGGGGCAACCCGGACGCAACCGACGAACAGATTGAGCATGCGTGCAAGCTCGCGCAGGCCGATGAGTTCATCCAGCAGCTGCCAGGCGGCTACGACTACGTTATCTCCCGCGGCGGTACCAACGTGTCGGGCGGCCAGAAACAGCGCCTGTGCATCGCTCGAGCGCTCCTGAAGAACCCGAAGATCCTCATCCTGGACGACTCGACGTCCGCAGTGGACACGAAGACCGATTCGCTCATCCGCAACGCCTTCGAGACCGAGATTCCGGGCACGACGACGATCATCATCGCCCAGCGCCTGTCCTCGGTCAGCCACGCCGACCAGATCATCGTCTTGGACGACGGACGCATCAAGGAACGCGGCACCCACGAGGAGCTCATGGCAGCGGGCGGGGAGTACCGCGAGATCTACGAGTCCCAGAACGCCGCGAGCGAAAGCGAGGTGGCCTGACATGGCACGCACGCACGGTCGTCCCGTTGACAACGACGGCGACAAACTCGAGGGCATCGAGCGTCCCTTCGGCCGCCTCATGGCCTACGTGTTCCGCCACTATCCGGTGCGCATCAGCCTGACGGTCGTGTGCATCATTACGGCAGCCGTGGCCTCGGCCGTCGGTTCGATCTTCATGCAGCAGATCGTCGACAACGTCGTGACCCCGGGCCTGGAGAGCGGCTTCGGCGCCGTGCGCGCCACGCTCGTGCGCCTCGTCGTCATGATGGGCATCATCTTTGCCGCCGGCGTGATCGGTAGCTTCATCTACACCCGCGCCATGGCGATCGTGACGCAGGGGACGCTCAAGCACATGCGAGACGACATGTTCGACTCGATGGAGCGCCTGCCCCTGCGCTTCTTCGACACACATCCGCACGGCGCGATCATGTCGACCTTCACCAACGACACGGACGCGATCCGTCAGCTCATCGGCCAGTCCATCCCGACGCTCATTCAGTCGGGTCTGACGATCATCGTCCTGATCGGAACGATGCTCTACTACTCTGTGTGGCTCTTCCTCGTTGTCCTCATCGTGGGCGCTCTCATGGCTTTCCTCACCGGCAAGCTTGGCGGCCTGTCGGGTCGCTTCATGAAGGCTCAGCAGGCCGCTCTCGCCGACGAAGAAGGCTTTATCGAAGAGATGATGGACGGCCAGAAGGTCGTCCAGGTCTTCAATCACGAGCAGGATGCGAAGGATCAGTTCCTCGAGTACAACCAGAAGCTCTTTGATTCCTCGCAGAAGGCGAACATCTACGGCAACGTGCTCATGCCGGCCCTGGGCAACATCGGCAACATCATGTACGTGGTCATCGCGATCGTCGGCGGCGTCATGATCCTGGAACAGACGCCGAACGTCCACCTTGTCGGCGTCGACGTCATCACGGTCGGCGTGGTCGTGTCCTTCCTGGGCATGGTCCGTAACTTCTCCCAGACCATTGGCCAGATGTCGATGCAGGTTCCCATGATCGCCCTCGGTATGGCGGGAGCGGGCCGCGTGTTTGCTCTCATCGATCAGGAGCCGGAGGAAGACCACGGGTACGTGACGCTCGTGAGGGCCCGCGAGCTGCCCGACGGCTCGGTCGAGCCGACCGAGGAACGCACGGGAATCTGGGCGTGGCGTCACCCCCACCAGGCGGACGGCACCGTCACCTACACGCGCCTGCGCGGTGAACTGGTCATGGAGGACGTCGATTTCTCCTACGATGGCGAGAAGCAGATCCTGCACGACATCTCCCTGTGGGCCAAGCCCGGCCAGAAGATCGCCTTCGTGGGCGCGACGGGCGCCGGCAAGACGACGATCACGAACCTGATCAACCGCTTCTACGACATCGCCGACGGCAAGATCCGCTACGACGGCATCAATATCAACAAGATCCGCAAGTCGGACCTGCGTCGTTCCCTCGGCGTCGTCCTGCAGGACGTCAAGCTCTTCACGGGCACGGTCATGGACAACATCCGCTACGGCCGCCTGGACGCCACGGACGAGGAATGTATCGAGGCTGCGAAGCTGGCCAACGCGGACTCCTTCATTCGCCGACTGCCCGAGGGCTACGACACGATGCTGACGGGCAACGGCTCCAACCTGTCCCAGGGGCAGGCTCAGCTGCTGTCGATTGCGCGCGCCGCCGTGGCCGACCCGCCGGCGATGATCCTGGACGAGGCGACGTCTTCGATCGACACGCGCACCGAGGCCCTCGTGCAGCAGGGCATGGACAACCTGATGGAGGGGCGCACGGTCTTCGTGATCGCCCACCGCCTCTCCACGGTGCGTAACTCGGACGCGATCATGGTGTTGGAGCAGGGGCGCATCATCGAGCGCGGCACCCACGACGACCTGATCGAGCAGGGAGGCGTGTATTACCAGCTCTACACGGGGGCCTTCGAGCTCGAGTAGGGCGCTTGACCCCGCCTCCCCGTGCCCCGGCCTTGTTGTATGCGACGAGGCTGGGGCTTCGTCATGCGTGGTCGTGTCCTCTCGCCTGTGGAGCCAGGGGAGTGCTGGTCGACGCGAGGGATCTACTGGCGGCCTTAACCCGTTCCTGCGCAGCTGGGCCCTATTGGTGGCAGTGTGGGCAGCCTGCCTGGGCTACCACCTGTGGGGTTAACCTGTGCAGTGAAGGGGCCCAGGCACCCACCCGACGGGTCGACCGGGAACACAGCGGCGGGGAATGGGCATACGAAAGCGGGCCGCCCCAAAGGGCGGCCCGCTTCACATCAAACTTATTGTTCGCGATCAGTCAGCGATCGAGGCGACGCGACGAGCAAGCTTGGACTTGCGGTTCGCGGCCTGGTTCTTGTGGATGACGCCCTTGGAAACGGCGACGTCCAGCTTGCGCGAGGCAACGCGCAGGGCGGCCAGAGCCTTGTCCTTGTCGCCGGCCTCAACGGCCTCGCGGGTCTGGCGGACCAGGGTCTTCAGCTCGGACTTCACGGACTGGTTGCGAACGCGGCGCTTCTCGTTGGTGAGGATGCGCTTCTTCTGGGACTTAATGTTTGCCACAGTCGGATTTCTCCTTGATGTATGTCTGACAGGGTCGGTGAGGGCTGTGTCAAGACCGGGACTTAGGCGTGGGGACACCCGCAAACGGTCCTAACCAGACCCCCTGCCCGACCAGGCCGGGAGTCCAACGACCAAGCATACCAGCCGCAGGCCCGTCCGTCATGCCCCGAAGCGAGCCACGGCCTCGTAAGGTCGGTCACGTGCCAACCGCTCTAACTGTGCTCGCGACCGAGTGGAACGCCGGGCGGGCTCAGAAAGCGGGTGTTATTCCCCGTGCGTGCGGTAGTGGTCCTCGAGCGCGTCGACGATACGGCGCCACGTCACCTCGGGCAGGATCGAGCCCTCGCGGCGTACGTCGGTGGCCTTGACCCACAGGGCGCGGTCCAGGCGAACCTCGGAGGGGCGGCCCTTCGAGTCCCATGCGCCCGTGCCGATATCGAACCAGTAGCGTCCCGCGGCGGCCTCCTGGGCTGCTTCGCGCGTGTGGTCCTTGCTGGTGAGCTGGAGGATGTAGACGCCTTCTCCCTGGGCGCCGATGACGACGGCGGGGCGGTCCTTGCCCACGGAGGCGTCCTCCTGGTAGGGCACCCACGTCCACACGACTTCGCCCGGGTCGGCGTCGCCGTCCATGATTGGCTGGTACGAGGCGTGGGCCAGCGCATCGGCGATGCTGGCTTCCCGGATCGAGGTGTGGGGGCGGTTCGAGGTCGCCGGATCGTCGTACTGATGGGCCTTGCCGTGGGGCTGAGGGCGGGGGTTAGGCTTGGGGGTGCGCGTCTTCGAGTGCGACTCCGGGCGCGATTCCTTGCGCTGTTCCTGGCGCGGCTCCTGACGCGTGGCTGAGGGCTCCGGGCTCGTCGATGAGCCGGTTGACGACGCGCTGTTCGACGAACTCATGTTCGCCACGAAGTCCACGAGGGCGCGAACGATGCCGTTGATGAGTGAATTCATGGCACCAGCATACGGGAGGTGGGTCGAACAGCGGTTATGCACAGAGCATCCTTGCGGCACGAGTTATCCACAGGGGTGCTCCCAGCGCGTGACAGTGAGTGCGCGTCGGTATCACTCTGGATGTGTTCGCGGAAGAACTCTCTACTGAAAGACAGGTGACAACGATGTCGACCGCAACAATCCACGGAATGACCGTTCCTCTCGATGCATTTGGCCGCCCGAGCGAGCCCTTCGCGACCCAAGCCGACATGGAGGCTCGCGCATCCCTGAGCGCCGCCCTGCGCTGCGCGCACTCCGGCAAGCTCGACAACGCCCTTGACCACGCCAGGGACGCCTACGACAACGAGGACGCGCCCATCGAGCTGCGACTCGAGGCCGCCAAGCTCTGCATCGACTGGCACGCGGCCCTGGGAGCGTACGGGCAATGCCGCAAGGTGGCCTCGGACGCCGCCCGCCTGGGTACCAGCTACCTGGAGCGCGATCACCCGCTGATCCTCATGCTGCGCAACTCCGAGGCCTACTGGCTGGCCATCCTGGGCGATGAGGACATGGCGGCCCGCAAGTTCTCCGCCTTGGTCTGCGACGTCAAGAACAGCCCGACCCTCGACCCGCAGCTGGCCTTCGCGATCCGCAACAACTCGGCCATGCCCTGGAAGAACACCGGCAAGTGGTCGCGCGCTGCGCGCGTGTACCGCGAGCTGCTGGCCGACATGGAACCCGAGTGCGACGAGGAGGACATGACGGTGCTGACGGTGCGCGACAACCTCGCCGAGGTCCTGTCCGCCGACCGACAGTACGAGGAGGCGATCCGCCTGTACGAGACCAACCTGGAGGTCCTCCTGCGCGTCGCGGACTTCGGCGACTGGCGCGTCCTGCGATTGCGCAATGAGATTGCGCGCAACACCTGGATGGGAGGGGATCGGGACGCCGGCGAGGACCTGTGGACGGTCCTGGCGGAGGATTGCCGCCGCTACCTCGGTGACCGCGACGAGATGACCGCTCGCATCAGAACGATCCTGCTCACGCTGGCCATGCTGCGCGGGGACGAGGAGAAGACCATGTCGATCGCTCGCAAGCTCAAGGCGGACCACCCCGACGACTGGGACGAGTGCGACATGACCGAGGCCGTGGCGCTGCTGGTCGAGGCCGGTATCACTCCGGAGGATTTCCAGTAGTGGCAGCGCGGGTGTGAGCCTGGGCGACTGTGCGCGACTTCCCGCCCCACAATTCGCACAAAGGGGCGCGTCAATGGGACGATAAGGAGGTTAACGACTTCACGGAGGTACACGTGCCCATCCCCACGCCCGCGCAGCAGGCTCAGATTCGCCCGTCCCGCACCCCGCAGGCGCAGATCCGCAACTTCTGCATTATCGCCCACATCGATCATGGGAAGTCGACGCTCGCGGACCGCATGCTTCAGCTCACCGGCGTCGTCGAGGCCCGCGAGATGCGTGACCAGTACCTGGACCGCATGGATATTGAGCGTGAGCGCGGCATCACGATCAAGAGCCAGGCCGTGCGTATGCCGTGGGCGCACGAGGGGACGCCCTACGCGCTCAACATGATCGACACGCCCGGACACGTGGACTTCACCTACGAGGTCTCCCGTTCGCTGGCCGCCTGTGAGGGCGCGGTCCTGCTCATCGACGCCGCGCAGGGCATCGAGGCGCAAACCCTGGCCAACCTGTACCTGGCCTTGGAGAACGACCTCGCGATCATCCCGGTCCTGAACAAGATTGACCTGCCCGGCGCCCAGCCCGAGAAGTACGCGCACGAGGTCGCCCAGCTGATCGGCTGCGAGGAGGACGAGGTCCTGAAGGTCTCCGGTAAGACCGGCGAGGGCGTCGAGGCCCTCCTCGACCGCATCGTCGAGGTCATCCCCGCCCCCGAGGGCGAGGCAGATGCTCCGACGCGCGCCATGATTTTCGACTCCGTCTACGACACCTACCGCGGCGTGGTCACCTACGTACGTGTCGTCGACGGCGTGCTGTCGACCCGTCAGCGCGTGCGCATGATGTCGACGGGTGCCACCCACGAGCTCCTGGAGCTGGGTGTCATCTCGCCCGAGCCCAAGCCTGAAGAGGGTATCGGCGCGGGCGAGGTGGGCTACCTGATCACGGGCGTGAAGGACGTGCGCCAGTCGCGCGTCGGCGACACCGTGACCAGCCAGGTGCGCGGCGCGACCGAGGCCCTCGCAGGCTACCGTGACCCCAACCCGATGGTCTTCTCCGGCATCTACCCGGTGGACGGCTCGGACTTCCCGGACCTGCGTGACGCCCTTGAGCGCCTCCAGCTCAATGACGCGGCCCTGACCTTCGAGCCCGAGTCCTCCGCGGCCCTCGGTTTCGGCTTCCGCTGCGGCTTCCTGGGCCTGCTCCACCTGGAGATTATTCGCGAGCGTCTGGAGCGGGAGTTCAACCTCGACCTCATCGCGACCGCCCCGAACGTCGTCTACCGCGTCGTGACGGAGGACGGGACCGAGGTGCGCGTGGATAACCCGAGCGAGTTCCCCGAAGGCAAGATCGCCGAGGTGCGCGAACCCGTCGTCAACGCGACGATTCTGACGCCCACGGAGTTCACGGGCACGATCATGGAGCTGTGCCAGGACCGCCGCGGCACGATGCGCGGGATGGATTACCTGAGCGAGGAGCGCGTCGAGCTGCACTACCAGCTGCCCCTGGCGGAGATCGTCTTCGATTTCTTCGACCAGCTCAAGTCCCGCACGCGCGGCTACGCCTCCCTGGACTACCAGGAGAGCGGCGAGCAGAGCGCGGACCTCGTCAAGGTCGACATCCTGCTCAACGGCGACCGCGTCGACGCGTTTAGCGCGATCGTTCACCGCGACGGCGCCTACAACTACGGCCAGCGCATGACCAAGCGCCTCAAGGAACTCATTCCTCGCCAGCAGTTCGAGATCCCGGTGCAGGCCGCGGTCGGCGCGCGCGTCATCGCCCGTGAGACCATCAAGGCGCTGCGCAAGGATATGCTGGCCAAGTGTTACGGCGGCGACATCAGTCGTAAGCGCAAGCTGCTCGAGAAGCAGAAGGAAGGCAAGAAGCGCATGAAGTCCATCGGCCGCGTGGACGTGCCGCAGGAGGCCTTCATCGCCGCCCTGACCTCCGACGTTCCCACGGGCAAGAAGTGAGCGCGTGCATGGACGAGGCCGTGGCAGCCTCCGCGTCGGAGGCGGGCCAGGCGTGTGGTGGGCGTCGCCCGGGGGAGGCCCCGGAGGGCACCGTGTTTATGAGTCGGACCAAGTCGTTCACGCGGCGCGCGCGCGAGCTGCCGGCGAACCTGGCGCGCACGTGGGAGGCCCACGCGCACCGCTATGTTGTTGAGCCGCGTCGCGGCGTGGGCTACACGACGGTGGCCGAGGACTTCACGCTGGATCTGGAGGCGTTGTTTGGGCGCAGCGCGCCCGTGACGCTCGAAATTGGTTCGGGCACGGGCGAGCAGATCGTGGCTGCGGCCGCGGCGAACCCGCGGCGCGATTTCCTGGCGCTGGAGGTGTGGGTGCCCGGCATTGCGAAGCTGATGTCGAAGGCGGTCGAGGCCGACGTGGACAACATCCGCGTCATCGAGGCCGACGCCGCGCAGGCTCTGCCCATCATGCTCGGGGACGCATCCCTGGACGAGGTCTGGACGTTCTTCCCGGATCCGTGGCGCAAGGCGCGTCACCGCAAGCGTCGCCTGGTCTCGGATGATTTCGCTCTCGAGGTTGCACGCCTGCTGCGCGATGGGGGAGTGTGGCGCCTGGCCACGGACTGGGACGACTACGCCTGGCAGATGCGCGACGTCGTCGAGGCCTGCGAGCTCTTTGAGAACCCGCACGCAGGAGAGCGTCCGGACCCGGAGGACCCGCAGCCGCAGCGCGGAGGATTCGCCCCGCGCTTCGAGGGACGCGTCGTCACGCACTTTGAGACCCGAGGCATCGATGCGGGCCGTCACGCCCACGACATTGTTGGCGTGCGCCGCGCGCGTGGCTGACGGATCCGCATGAGCCCCGCACAGCCAGACGGAGCGCGATGGCCAGCCGACGGTGCGCTGTCCCCCGGCCTCGTCGAAGCCGAGTGCGCCCGCCCGCTCTCGCTGTACGTGCATGTGCCCTTTTGCCGTGTGCGCTGCGGTTACTGCGATTTCAACACCTATACCGTGGGCTTTGGGCCGGGCGCGCAGATTGGCGACTACGCGCCGTCTGTCCTCGCTGAGGCCTCACTGGCCGCGCGGGTCATGGCCGAGGCTGGGCTGCCTGAGCGGGCGGCGCGCACCGTGTTTTTCGGCGGTGGTACGCCGACGATGCTGGACGCGGCCGAGCTGATCGCGATCCTGGAGGGGCTGCGCGCCCGCGTCGGGATCGACGAGGGTGCCGAGGTGACCCTGGAGGCTAACCCGGATACCGTCACGCGCGAGGATCTGCGCGCCTTGGCCGACGCTGGCTTCACGCGGGTCTCTTTCGGTATGCAGTCCGCGGTGGCGCGCATCTTGGCGACCCTGGACCGCACGCACACCCCCGAGCGCGTGCCCCAGGTGGTTGAGTGGGCCAAAGATGCGGGCCTCGCCACGTCCGTCGACCTGATTTATGGGACCCCGGGGGAGTCGCTGGCGGACTGGGAGGCCTCGCTGCGCGCCGCCCTGTCCTACGACTCCGAGCACATGAGCGCCTACGCCCTTGTCGTCGAGGAGGGGACGAAGATGGGGGCCCAGGTGTCTCGCGGCGAGCTGCCGACCCCCGACCCGGACGATGAGGCTGCTAAGTACGAGCTTGCCGACGCCCTGCTGGGCGAGGCGGGCTACGCCTGGTACGAGATCTCCAACTTTGCGCGCGCCACCGCATCTGACCGGGCCTCGGGGCTTCCCTCAACGACCTTCGAGCATGCTTCGCGCCACAATCTGGCGTACTGGCGGGACTGGGACTGGTGGGGCTTCGGACCGGGTGCTCACTCTCACGTTGGTAAGGCGCGCTGGTGGAACGTCAAGAATCCGGGGGCCTACGCGGGTCGCGTGCGCGCGGGCGGTTCTCCCGCGGCAGCGGGCGAGATTCTGGGCGCGCAGGAGCGCGAGCTTGAGCGCGTCATGCTGGGGCTTCGCACGTCGGAGGGCGTGGAGCTTGACGGTCTGCCGGGCGTCGCACCTCGGGACGAGGCCGTGGGTGGCACGTTTGGTCGTGCGTCGGCGGGTGGGCGCGTCGCCGCGCTTATCGCTGATGGTCTCATTGATGGAGTTGCGGCGGTGTCTGGGCGCGCAGTGTTGACCCTGCGTGGGCGCCTGCTGGCGGATTATGTGACGCGGGAATTGATGGGTTACTGAGGCCTGAGAGCGCGTCGAGCGACGCAATATCGGTAGATTGGTCAATATTAATAATTGTTCAGACAAATCTCAAAATAACTTGTAGGTAGGCCAATACAAGTTCAAGTGTGTCTACCAATACTGGCCATTTGTCACTTTGTGCTTGTATAGGGTGTGACAAGCTTCGATTACGTCGCAATAATGTTGACATCGTGGTTGAAGTATGTTTGCCTAGAGTTGTCATGTGAAGCCGAGCTACCTTCAGGTCGTCTCCTCGGTGAGGCTTGTGGGGAGCGGAATACAAGGAAAAGTGTGGGACTGTGACTCTGCGATACGCTGTCATTGCTGACATCGTGGGCTCTCGTACGTTGACCAATCGTGCAGAGGCTCAGAGAATCTTTGAGGCTGCTCTGGAGCGGGCCTCCGAGGGGCTAGCCCTGCTGGAGGTTCCTTACCCGACGGTGGGCGATGAGTTCCAGGCCGTGGCTTACTCCCTCGAGGATGCGTTGCTGCTGACGCTGCGCGCCCAGCTGCTGTTGCCCCCTCAGCTCCAGCTTCGCTTCGGAATCGGTGCTGGACGCATCGAAGAGTTCTCCTCCGGTGTTCATCGTCAGGCCCCCGCCCGCCAGCGCGTGGGCGAGGGAGGCTCTCTTCAAGATGGATCGGCGTGGTGGGCGGCACGCGCTGCGATCAACCGAGCGCACGACCTCCAGGACTCCTCCAACCCCTTCATCCGCACCTGGTTCGTGGCTCACGCCTCCATCGAAGGTTATGTGTCCGCGACCTGCCAGACCGCGGTCAACGCCCTGCTGAGCCTGCGTGACCACGCGATCCTCAAGCTCTCCGCGCGCCACCGCCGCATCACCGCCTCGCTGCTGCTCGGCAAGACGCAGGTGGAAATCGCGCGCGTTGAAAAGCTGTCGCAGCAGGCCATTTCGGACTTCGCCCGCGGGACGGGGGCGGGGCTCATCCAATCCTCACTCCTCATCGCGGAGGCTGCCCGTGCATGAAGCTTTGCTCCTAGGGATCTCCGCGTCAGAGCTGACGGTCCTGCTCACTTCCGATCCTCGGCGATGGTCGCGGCGTCTCGTTCTCTTCGTGACGCTCATGGCGATTGTCGTGTGCTACGCGTGGTTCATTGTCCGTGTCGATACCCTCGCGCTCGTCACGGGTACCGTGCTTGCCCTCGTCTGGTTCGCGTGGGATCTGGCTGACGGCTCGGCGCGGTCGGTGTTGGCGCGCTGGGCGCTCGCAGCGATGGGGTTCGTCGCTCTGATGAGCGTGGACGCAGTCAGTCATCCGACGCTGGCGCTCCTGCCTGGGCGCCCGTTTGACCTCATTATCGCCGTCGTCTTCCTCATGACCGGGCCAGCCAATCACCTGATCACGGCAATCTTGCTGTGTGCCCGCGGGCGATCGCGCGACCCTGTCCCCGGGTGGATCAACGCGCCCGTGCTTCCCGCAATGCCCGAGTCTGTTGAGACGCCGGATACGAGCGGCACACAGGTTGACGGGGCCACAGCGGACCAGGGCGACGAGGAAGCCCCTCTCACGCCCAGCTCCCTGCCGATCCTGACGAACGAGGACGTCGAGGATGAGGAGCCGGGAACAGCACTGCGCGGCGGTCGCTGGATCGGCCCGCTCGAACGTCTCCTCATTATCATTCTCGCCGGGGCGGGTGCCGAGGTAGCGATCGGGGCCGTCGTGGCCGCCAAGGGCGTCATCCGTTTCCCCGAAATTTCCCAGGACTCCTCGGGCGAAAAGGCCGAAGAATTCCTGATTGGCTCCGTGTCCTCCTGGATCCTGGCTGCGTTGGTGGCGATGTTCGTCCGCGTGGTGCTCGTCTAGCCCACGCGACGCCGCTAGAGTATTCCGGGTGAATACAGCAGATCCTTACGGGACGAACATCTTCGCCCACGACCCGCATCGTGACGGGCCGGGCGCTCGGCGCCCTCGATCGGTGGCGGTCCACGTCGAGATCGGCATGGTCCTCGAAGACGTGTCGTCGGGCTGGGTCGGTGCGGTGACACGGGTGGAGAAGTCCGGCGGCGTCTACCTCGTCGAGCTTGAGGATCGGCGCGGAGTGCGCCGTTCCTTCCCGCTCGGCCCCGGGTTCTGGCTGGAGGGGCGCCCGATCGACGCGCTGCCCCCAAAGCCCAAGCCCGCCCAGGCCTCGGCGAGTGTGCAGACCAGCGCATCGGGGCGCAGGATCACCAACTCCGGTTCCTTCGCGCCCACCTCCTCCGGTCCGAAGGTCGCCAAGCGATCGCGGATCTGGGTGGAGGGACGCCACGACGCCGAGCTCGTTCAGCACGTGTGGGGTGAGGACCTGGCCGAGGCCGGCATCGCGGTGCAGCTGCTCGAGGGTGTGGACAACCTGGAGGACATCCTCGAGGTGTTCGGCCCGACCGACACGGCGCGCGCGGGCGTACTCGTCGACCATATGGTGCCCGGCTCTAAAGAGTCGCGCATCGCCGAGGCCGTCTCCGCCAGGTGGCCGGGCGCGGTTCTCGTGCTCGGACATCCCTTTGTTGACATCTGGCAGGCTGTCAAGCCCGAGCGCGTGGGCCTGAACGCCTGGCCCGACGTCCCGCGCGGCATCGACATCAAGCACGGCACGCTGGACGCCCTCGGCTGGCCGCACGCCGATCAGCGCGACATCGCGATGGGGTGGAAGCGGATCCTGTCCACCGTGCGCACGTACCGTGACCTGGAGCCCGCGCTGCTGGGCCGAGTCGAGGAGCTCATCGACTTCGTCACAGTGCCCTGGGCTCAGTAAGAAAGTGGCGGTGCCGTGAGGTTCGCAATGAGCGCACCTATCAAGCGTCGCCCGGGTCGCCCCCGCTCGCGGGCGGGGAGTAGCATTTGCACTCAGAGAGAGGGAGTGCCAGGACGGAGGGAGTGACATGGCACGCAACAGCGCGCAAAACCGCAGGCTTGACGTCCTGCGCGCCATCGTCACCCAGTACGTGGCCACACGCGAACCCGTCGGCTCCAAGGCCATTGCCGCCGGGGGCCTGGGCGTCTCCTCGGCCACGATTCGCAACGACATGGCGGTCCTGGAAGAAGCCGGGCTGATCTATCAGCCCCACACGTCCGCCGGGCGCGTGCCCACCGACCGCGGATACCGCGTCTTCGTCGACCGGCTCGCCCAGATCAAGCCCATGACAACTCCTGAGCGCCAGGCTCTCGAAACGTTCCTCTCCGACTCGGTCGACATTGACGACGTTGTGGAACGCTCCGTGCGCCTCCTCGCGCAAGTCACCCACCAAGTGGCCCTCGTGCAATACCCGGGTTCGCGTGTGCGCACCCTCAAGCACCTCGAGGTCCTCGGCCTTACCCCCGGGCGCGTTCTCGTCGTTGTCATCACCGCCGACGGCGAGGTGGGGGAGCGGACCCTCAGCCTCGACACGCCCCTCGACGACGGCCAACTGCTCGCCGTGCGCGACCACCTGCGCGCCCACTGCGACGCCGCGACCTCCCAAACCGCGCGTTCGTGCGTCGAGGCGGCCACGGCCTCGTCCCGACCTGAGCTGAGTGCGGCGGTCAGCGCCGTCGGTGAGGCCCTCACCGACGTACTCACCGGCGCCGGCGAGGCAAAGATTGTCGTGGCCGGCGCGGCCAACCTGGCTCGCGGAGCGCTCGACTTCCGCGACATCGCGCCCGTCCTGGATGCCCTTGAGGAACAGGTTGTCCTGATGCGTCTCTTCTCCGAGGCCGACCCCAGCGAGGAGCTGCACGTGAGCATCGGGGCGGAAAACCCTCACGACGCCCTGGCCGAAGCGGCCGTCGTCACGGGGACCTACCGCGCCGGGGCGGACGACACCGGCGGATCCGCCCACCTGGGAATCGTTGGCCCCATGCGAATGGACTACGCGCGCACCATGAGCTCCGTGCGCGCCGTTGCCGCCTACCTCTCCAGGTACCTGGCCCAGGAAACCAACAACTGACCATGCGCCCCACCACCGACCAGACCATCACCGAGCGCCCACACGGGAAGGAACAGCAAGCGTGAGAGACTACTACGAGGTCCTCGGCGTCTCCCGAGACGCCAACCAGGATGAGATCAAGAAGGCGTACCGCAAGCTCGCGCGTAAGCTCCACCCCGACTATGCGGGCGCCGACTCCGAAGAAGCCTTCAAGGAACTGTCTGTCGCCTACGAGACGCTCTCCGACCCCGAGAAGCGCCAGATGTACGACATCGGCGGACCCGACGCCCTGCGCGGCGGCGCGGGCGCGGGTGCCCCCTTTACGGGCTTCTCCGACATCTTCGAAGCCATGTTCACCAGCGGCTTTGGCGCGTCCTCGCGCGGCCCCGCGTCGCGCGTTCGCCGCGGCAAGGACCAGCAGGTCACCGTCGACATCACCCTCGAGGACGCCGCATTCGGCGCCGCGAAGGAGGTCTCCTTCCGCACCTACGTCTCCTGCGACACCTGCCACGGCTCCATGTGCCAGCCGGGCACCTCTCCTGAGCAGTGCGGCACCTGCCACGGATCGGGCTTCGTCACGCAGATCCAGAACTCCCTCTTCGGCCGCATGCAGACCCAGGCTCCCTGCCCGAACTGCCAGGGCTTCGGCGACACGATCCCCCAGCCCTGCACGGAGTGCAACGGCGCGGGACGCGTCGCCACGCGCCGCACGCTCAACATCAACATCCCGGCCGGTGCCAGCGAGGGCACACAGATCCGCGTCAGCGGCGAGGCCGAGGTCGGCATGGGCGGCGGCCCTAGCGGCGACCTGTACCTGTCAATCCGCGAGAAGAAGCACCCGGTCTTCGACCGGCGCGGCGACGACCTGCACACCTGGATCACGATCCCGATGACCACCGCGGCGCTCGGCACCGAGTTCGAGCTGGAGACCCTGGACGGCAAGAAGACCGTCACGATTAACGCCGGTACCCAGCCCAACGACGACATCGTCCTGGAGGGCCTGGGCGTGGGGCACCTGCAGCGCTCGGGCCGCGGCTCCATGCACGTGCACGTCGACGTGGAGATCCCCAAGAAGCTGGACGAGACGTCGCGCGAGTTGCTCGAGCAGCTGGCAAAGGCGCGTGGCGAGGTCCGCGTGGAGCCCCACCGTCAGCAGCCGACGTTCTTCGACAAGCTGCGCGACACCTTCATGGGCTGACACGCAATGACCCGGCCCGTTTTTCTCGGTGAAGACCTGCGCCCCGATCCCGCCTCGGTGGGAGTGGGGGACCGCGCGACCCTGGCTGGTGCGGAGGGACGTCACGCCGCCTCCGTGCGCCGCATCGGCGCGGGCGAGTGGGTGGACGTCGTCGACGGGGTGGGCCTGCGCCTGACCTGCGAGGTTGCCGGTGCCGACAAGTCATCGCTGTCCCTCGTCGTGCGTGAGGTACTCCAGGAGGAGCGCCCCGTGCCCGAGATCGTCCTCGTCCAGGCCTTGGCCAAGGGCGGGCGCGACGAGGCCGCCGTCGAGATCTGCACGGAGATCGGCATCGATCGGGTGATCCCGTGGGCCTCCCAGCGCGCGATCGTGCAATGGAAGGGACCCAAGGCCGACAAGGGCCGTGCCAAGTGGGAGGGTGTCGCACGCGCCGCCGCCAAGCAGTCCCGCCGCGCTTTCGTCCCCACCGTTGAGGGCGTGATGGACAGCCGCGAGCTGACCTCGTGGGTCGCGTCCCTGACGGACGAGGCCGGGGTTGCCTTCGTCTGTCACGAGGAGGCCAGCGAATCGCTGGGGGCGGCGTTGGCGAGCCTCCAGGAAGCAGGCGCGGACGCCTCCCTGCCCCCGCGCGTCGCACTGATCGTCGGGCCCGAGGGCGGTATCGGCCCGGAGGAGACGGGCGCACTGGTGGACGCCGGCGCCAGAATGATCGGGCTGGGAGACAACGTCCTGCGTTCCTCCACGGCCGGCGCGGTCGCTCTGACGCTGATCCGCGCCGCCGCGGGAGCCTACTAAGCAGTGACGGTGCCCGCGATCCGCGCGCTCAGTGTGTGGGTCGCGCCAGGTTCCAGCGCCACCACGTCCGTGCCCGAATTGAAGGCGTCGGGCGGGCACGTCATGGGCTCGACGGCCACGCCCACACGGTCAATGTCGTCGGCCGAGTAGACCTGAAGCCACCTCACGTCCGAGGATAGGGACACTCCCACGCCGCTAGCGGGGGAGCGCAGCGTCACGGTCCACGTACCGACGGGGAGCTCCGTGAAACAGTGATCGATACTGGTCGAGCCGATCAGGCGGGGAGAACGAAAATCCAGCCCGAGGTCGCCCGCGGGGTGGGCGGTGGCCGGGCTCATGTGCTCGTCGGCTTCGTACGCGAGACCAGCGGGACTCGTCAGTTCCATCTCATCGGCGCGCGCTCCGCCCGCCGTGAGGTAGGGGTGGAAACCCATCCCGAAGGGGGCGGTACCTGAGCCGATATTCGTGGCCGACAACTCCACGTCCAGCCCGGTGCCGGCGTCCAGGCTGTAGCGTGCGGTGGCCACAAGCGTCCACGGATAGGAATAGCGCGCTGGGATAAGAGTGCGCAGGAGGACCCAGGAGGCGTCGGCCTCGACAATGTCCCACTCCTGGAAGGCCACGAAACCGTGCAGGGCCGTGCCAAACGCGGGTTCGTCGACCGGCAGGTGATAGGACGTGCCACCCCACGAATAGGCGCCGCCGGCGACTCGATTCGGCCAGGGGATCAGGACCTTCCCGAGGTATCCCGGGGGTAACTCGTCCACGCGGTGCGGGACGACCAGGTCGTGTCCTCGATGCGTGAGGCCAGCCAGACCCGCGCCGACCGTGACGATGCGTGCCTCGTAGTCCCCGGCCGAGACAGTCACCTCGCGCCCCGATGCACCAAGCGTGACCATGAATGCTCCTTCGCGTTCACTGAACATGAAACACGCTCATTTTAAACGGAGTCGAGTAGTTTGCGTCATGGCTTGAGCGTATCCTTATAGAGAATGACTCTCGATAGAAAGGAAGTCTAGGCAGATGGCCCACGAGATCACCGATGAGCTGATTGATCGCCTCCACGAATACTCCGACACCGCCCGCACGGTTGCGCGCAACGCGGTTGCCCACGCCGGCGTCGAGCCGGTCGCCTTCGACCGCGCGAAGGTCGTCGCCACTCCCACCGTTGTCTCCCACAAGATCGACGACTGGAAGGTCACTTCCCAGAAGAAGTCCGGCCGCTGCTGGCTCTTCTCCTCCCTGAACCTGCTGCGCTCGACAACGCGCACGCACCTGGGCGTCAAGGACTTCGAGTTCTCCCAGAACTACGTGCTCTTCTGGGACAAATTCGAGCGCGCCAACTTCTTCCTCTCCGACGTCATCGCAACGGCCGCCACCGAAGAGCTGGATGGACGACTCCTCCAGTTCCTCCTCGGCGACCTCCTGTCCGATGGCGGCCAGTGGGACATGGCCGTCTCCCTCTACCTCAAGCACGGCCTGGTCCCCAAGACCGCGATGCCCGAAACCGAGTCCTCCGGCCACACCGCCCCCATGAACGACCGCCTCAAGGTCGTCCTGCGCCGCACGGCCCTGGAGCTGCGCGCGCTGGTCGCCGACGGTGCCTCCGAGGAACAGATCAACGAGGTCAAGGAAGCGGCCCTGGCTGACGTGTGGCGCATCCTCGTCATCTGCCTGGGCGAGCCCCCGGCCTCCTTCGAGTGGGAGTGGCGCGACGATAAGGGAGAGTTCCACCGCGACGGCGTCCTCACCCCGCGCGAGTTCTACGACCGCTACGTGGACGTGGACCTGACGCAGTACGTGTGCCTCGTGGACGACCCGCGCGCAGAGCACCCCAAGGGCCACACGCTGACCGTGGATCACATGGGCAACGTCGTGGGCGGGCGCCCGATCCTCTACGTCAACGCCCCCGTCGAGCAGATCCGCTCCATCACCACCTCGATCCTGGCCTCGGGCCGCGCCGTCTGGTTCGGTGCCGACTGCGGCCAGCAGTCCGACCGCGCCTCCGGCTTGTTCGTCGATGGCCTCTATGACTTCGACTCCCTGTTCGGCGTGGACTTCTCCACCTCGAAGGAGCAGCGCGTCAACACCTGCGAGTCCGCAATGAACCACGCGATGCTCTTCACGGGCGTGGACATCGACGAGGCCGGTGCGGGCCGCCGCTTCCGCGTGGAGAACTCCTGGGGCGAGGACCGCGGCGACAAGGGCTTCTTCACGATGGACGCTGCATGGTTCGACGCCAACGTGTTTGAGGTGGCCGTCCACGTGGACGACCTGCCCGCCGAGCTACGCGCCGCCGTCACCGAGGAGCCCCTCCACCTGCCCGCGTGGGATCCGATGGGGGCGCTCGCCTGAGTGTTCATGGCCTGGGACGAGGCCGGGGCGTGGATGCGTGATCGCGTGACCTACCCCGGCCTCGTCCGTTGGTTTCTCAGGAAAAAGGCCCGATCAGGGGAGTGCCCGCGACGTGGACGCGCGCTGTCACATTTGGCCATCCCGTGAACGTTGCGCGCGCAGACGGCCCGCACCTGCCAAGATAGGCCCTATGACGAACCACACGAAGCCGACGTTGTTGATCTCCAACGTCCTTCCGGCGCGCCCGGGGGACGAGGCATACAACAACATCTGCATGCGCCTGTGGGATCGTCTTCTCCAGGCCGCGCTGCCCACCTGGAACGTTATCCGCGAATACGCGCAGGAAGACGGGGCCGAGGGGGCCGCGCTGCGCGCCCAGGGGGCCGACGCCATCGTCATCATGGGCGGCGAGGACGTTCACCCCGCCCACTACGGAGCCTCCCAGGGATACAACCACGAGGGACGCCACTGGTACCGCGCCGATCTGGGCCAGCTTGCCCTCGTCGACTACGCTGCCCGCACCGGTACGCCGCTGCTGGGCATCTGTCGCGGCATGCAGATCATCAACACTGCGTTTGGCGGTACCCTCGAGCAGGACATCGCAGACGGCACACACACCAATCGCGCGATTCTGTCCGACCACCGATTCGTGCGCCACAGCGTGCGCGTCGAGGCCGGTTCCCATCTCGAGCGAGCCCTGGCCCCCGTCCTCGTCGACTCCGAGATCACCATTTCCTCGGCCCACCACCAGCGCGTCGCCCGTCTCGGCGACACCCTGCGCGTGAGCGCCTACGCGCCCGACGGCACCGTCGAGGCCATCGAATCTCCCGACGCCCCCATCGTCGGCGTCCAGTGGCACCCCGAGGACCCCGCCGACGACATCGCCCAGCTGCAATCCCTGCTGGCTCACCTGGACGCGCGCCGTGCGCCGCGACTCGAGAGGGCATCGACTACCCTGGTCGCATGACCCTCGCACCGGGAACCACCTTCGACGATCCTCGTTTTCGCGACGACGAGCGCACACCCTCCCAGCGCATGGCGGACGGCGACTTCTACGTGGCCGATGATGTGCTTGCCGCCCACACCAAGCGTGCCGTGCGGCTCCTGTCCCTGTACGAGCAGGCGCACCCGACCGACCCCGACATCGCGCGTTACCTGCTCGCCCAGGTCATCGGATCGGTGGGCGAGGGCGTCGATATTCGCCCGCCCCTGCGCGTCGACTACGGTCACAACATCACTATCGGCGACGGCTCCTGGGTCAACTTTGGGCTCACCGCCCTCGACGTCGCCCCCATCGTCATCGGCCAGGACGTCCTCATCGGTCCCAACTGCTCGCTCTATACCGCAATCCACCCGACCGAGCCCGGGCCTCGTCGAGCCAAGTGGGAATCATCCGCGCCCATCACCCTCGAAGATAACGTGTGGCTGGGCGGCTCCGTCGTCGTCTGCCCGGGCGTCACCATCGGTGAAAACTCGATCATTGGAGCCGGTGCCGTCGTCACCCGCTCCGTGCCCGCCAACTCCATCGCCGTGGGCAACCCCGCCCGCGTCATCCGGGCGCTGGACCCAACGCTCCCACGCCCGATTCAAGCCGCTGGCGTCGGAGTCATCCGATAGGAGAGCGTGTCTCGGCGCGTCGAGACACGCCATAGGGAGCACACATGACGATACTGCCGATCTGCATCACGGGCGAGCCGGTACTGCACCGCTTGGCCGACCCCGTCGAATCCTTCGATTCGGCCCTGGCCGACCTGGTCGCCGACATGACCGAGACGATGCACGCGGCGCCCGGCGTCGGACTCGCCGCCCCGCAGGTCGGTGTCGGCCTGCAAGTCTTCGTCTGGTCGTATCGCGGCGGAGGAACCTTCGACCGGCGTTACGCGCACGAGCTCCAGCTCGATCGCGGGCCCGAACGAGGCTTTAACGACGCGCTGAGCGGCGTCGTCATCAACCCGACGCTCGACCTCGTGTGGGACGACGCAGGAGCTGGCGCGATCCTGGAGGCGCAGCCGGATATGGTCTGCGAATCCGAAGGCTGCCTGTCCGTCCCCGGCGTCCAATACCCGCTGCGCCGCGCGCTCGGGGCGGTCCTGCGCGGCTACGACGTCGCCGGATCTGCCATCACCGTCGCGGCGCGCGGATGGCTTGCGCGGATCTTCCAGCACGAATACGACCACCTGCGCGGGACGCTGTACGTCGACCGCCTTGACGCCCCCTATGATGAGGCGGCGCGCGCTCACGTCGCCGAGCGCGGCTGGGGCGCCCCCGGATACACGTGGACCCCGGGGGAGTGAGCCTCGCTCACCCCTCCCGGGGCCACATTCCACGCTCTGTCAGTGGACCTCGAAGCCCAGCGAGCGGAAGTAGTTGCGCACGTCCTCGGTAGCTTCGGGCGTCGGTGCCTTCGCGTCCTCGAGATGGTACTCCAGTCCCAGGGAGTGCCACTTGTCCTTGCCCAGCTGGTGGAAGGGCAGGACCTCGATACGGTCGATGACGTCCTTCCAGCGGGTGACGATCTCACCGACCTTGCGGATGTTCTCGGGGTCGTCCGTCAGGCCCGGAACCAGGACAAAACGAATCCAGATGCGTGTGTCCCCGCCTCGAGCCGCGATGCGGTCGCCGAACGCAATTGTGGGTGCCAGCTCACGGCCGGTCGCCTTCTTGTAGGTCTCGGGATCGCCGCTCTTGACATCGAGGAGCACCAGGTCGATCGCGTCGAGCATCTCGTCGTCGCAGTTCGCACCCAGGTAGCCGGAGGTATCGATGCAGGTGTGCACGCCCATCTCCTTGGCACCCAGCAGGATGCGCTTGGCGAAGTGGGGCTGCATGAGTACCTCGCCGCCGGACAGCGTGATGCCGCCCTTCGTCGTGCGGAAAATCCGGCGGTAGCGGGCGATGCGGGAGAGCAGCTCCGTGTCGGACACCGGAGCGCCGTCCTTCATGAGGAACGTGTCGGGGTTGTGGCAGTACAGGCAGCGCAGCGGGCAGCCGTTGAGGAAGACCGTCATGCGCGTGCCGGGGCCGTCGACGGCGGTCACCAGCTCCCAGGAGTGAATGGAACCGAGCGTGCCCTCTCGCATGCGTCGCAAGCGTTCGGAACGCTCCAGGTCCGTGATCTCCTCAAGGCCCTCGACGCCCGCGCCGACGGTACGGGATTGGGGAGCCTGGAAGTCCTGCTCGCGGAACGTGGGAATGGCGAGGGGCTGCGTCATGATTCCTTCTTCGAAGTAGTACGGGCGCGGCGATGGCGCGAACGAGGTCGGGGCCTCAGTGATTGCGGGCGGAACCGGCGGGCATAGTAGTGGGGCGCCGGGCGTGCGCCCAACGCCCCACTACCGTCGACCGATCAGGCCGAGTGGTGGAAGGTGCGGGACAGGACGTCCAGCTGCTGCTCACGGGTGAGCTTGACGAAGTTGACGGCGTAGCCGGAAACGCGAACGGTCAGGTTCGGGTACTTCTCGGGGTGCTCCATGGCGTCCTTCAGCGTGGACTCCTCGAGCACGTTGATGTTCGCGTGGTACAGGCCATCCTTGTCGCCGCGCTCCTCGCGGGCGGCCTTCATGTCAGCGAGACGCTCTTCGTAGGTCTTGGTTGCCATAACATTTCTCCTTAATCGTGAGACGCCGGCGGTGCCGGCTTGGGCGGGCCGGTTTGCGGCCGCACCCACGGGGGTGGGTGGCGGGGATCAACAAGGGATACGAGTTGATCCCCGCCAATGGTGGATCAGTAGCCCTTGGTGCCGTCGTAGGCGCAGGAATCGTCGGGGACGAAGCCGGCGTCGAGGATGCCGACCAGGTTCTGGATCTGCTCTTCCTTGGAGCGGCCGAGGCCCTGGGGGGTGATCGTGTTCGTCAGCGAGATGCCGTCGAGCGCGTCGTTGTAGTCCAGCTTGCCGACCGACAGCATGGAGGCGACCATGCCGTGCGTGTCGATACCGTTCTCGGGGTTCGCGCCGGGGGCGAAGGGGGTGCCCTTCTCGTGGCCCGACGGGAAGGAGCCGGTGGCCTTGCCGTAGACGACGTTCGAGGTGATCGTCAGGACGGACTGGGTCGGGATCGCGTCGCGGTACATGGGGATCGCGCGGATCTTGTCCATGACGGTGTGAACGACGGTCGCGGCGATGTCGTCGGCGCGGTCATCGTCGTTGCCGTAGGTCGGGAAGTCGCCCTCGGTGCGGTAGTCGACGACCAGGCCGGTCTCGTCGCGGATCGGGTAGACCTTCGCGTACTTGATGGCGGCCAGCGAGTCGGCAACGATGGACAGACCGGCGATGCCGCAGCCCATGGTGCGGATGATCTCGGCGTCGTGCAGAGCCATCTCAATGGCCTCGTAAGCGTAGCGATCGTGGCAGTAGTGGATGATGTTGAGGGCCTCAACGTAGGTGCCAACCACCCAGTCGAGCATCTCCTCGTAGCGCTTCCACACGTCGTCGAAGTCGAGGGGGCCGTCGCCCTGGACGGGTTCGTAGCCTTCCATGACCTGCTTGCCGCTCATTTCGTCGCGGCCGCCGTTGATGGCGTAGAGCAGGGCCTTGGCGGCGTTCACGCGGGCGCCGAAGAACTGCATCTGCTTGCCGACGCGCATGGGGGACACGCAGCACGCGATGGCGGCGTCGTCGCCCCAGTGGGCGCGGATCTGCGGATCGGACTCGTACTGAATCGACGAGGTGTCGATCGAGATGCGGGCGCAGAACTCCTTGTAGCCGCGGGGCAGGTTCTCGTCCCAGAAGATGGTGATGTTCGGCTCGGGGGCCGGGCCGAGGTTCACCAGGGTCTGGAGCAGACGGAACGAGGTCTTGGTGACCAGCGTGCGGCCGTCGTCGCCGAAGCCGGCGTCGGACCAGGTGGCCCAGTAGGGGTCGCCCGAGAAGATCTGGTCGTAGGCGATGGTGCGCAGGAAGCGGGTGATGCGCAGCTTGATGACCAGGGCGTCGATGATCTCCTGCGCGCCGGACTCGTCCAGCGTGCCGTTGGCCAGATCGCGCTCGAAGTAGACATCGAAGAAGCCGGAGAGGCGGCCGATCGACATGGCGGCGCCGTCCTGAGACTTCACGGAGGCCAGGTAGCCGAAGTAGGTCCACTGCACGGCCTCGTGCGCGTTGGTGGCCGGGCCGGAGATGTCGTAGCCGTAGGAGGCGGCCAGGTTCTTCAGCTTCTTGAGGGCCTTGATCTGCTCGGAGTGCTCCTCGCGGTAGCGCGCCCAGTGCTCGGAGAAGGGCTGGTCGGCGTAGCGATCCTTGTCCTTCTGCTTCTCGGCGATGAGGTGATCAACACCGTAGAGGGCCACGCGGCGGTAGTCACCGATGATGCGGCCACGGCCGTAGGCATCCGGCAGGCCGGTGATGATGTGGGAGGAACGAGCGGCGCGAATACGCGGCGTGTAGATGTCGAAGACCGCGTCGTTGTGGGTCTTGCGGTACTGGGTGAAGATCTTCTTCACCTCGGGGTTGTATTCCTTGCCAGCCTCGTGGATGGCCGTCTCGACCATGCGCCAGCCGCCGTTGGGCATCATTGCACGCTTGAGCGGGGCATCGGTCTGCAGGCCGACGATCACGTCGTCGTCCTCGCAGATGTAACCGGGCTTGAAGGCGTCGATGTCGGCCGGGGTGTCAGTGTCAACGTCGAGGATGCGCACCTTGCGCTCTTCGGAGAGGTACTTTTCCTCGAGGGTGTTCCAGACCCGCATGGTCTTTTCAGTGGGGCCAGCCAGGAACGAGGCGTCGCCCTCATACGGGGTGTAGTTCAGCTGGATGAAGTCGCGGACGTCGATCTCATCGCACCAGTTACCCTTGACAAAACCTTCCCAGGCTTTCTGGTCTGCTGTCGTCATTCTTCCTCTTCTCGGATTATTTCCGTGATCCCTGTGGGGGACGGTCGTTGGGAGCCAAGCTCCGTTCGTGCACCGGATTCCGGCGCTTGGGTCCATTGTCCTACGACCGGCGGGGGCCGGACAACCTGTTTCGCCGATCGATCTATGTTCTGTGTCTCAGGGCCAGGGTCCAAAGTCTCGATTGCTTCAATTATAGGACGAAGGTCCCCATAAGGGAAGGGTGGGCTTTGACCACTTACACTGGTATCAGTGCCCCCGTACGAAGGAGAAATATCCCATGTCTGCACCCCGTCCGGTCCTCGGAGTTGGCGTTCTTGGAGCTGGAACCGTCGGTAGCCAGGTCATTCGTATCCTGCAGTCGAGTCGCGAGGATTTCGCCGCACGCTCCGGCGCGGAAATGGAGGTCCGTCGAGTTCTCGTCCGCAATGTGGATGCTCCGCGTGACTCGCCGATCGATCGGGAGCTGCTCACGACCGATCCCGCCGAGGCTATCGATGGGATGGACTTGGTTGTCGAGCTGATCGGTGGCATCGAGCCGGCGCGCACGTTCGTGTTGCGCGCCCTCAACCAGGGCGTTTCGGTCGTGACGGGCAATAAGGCTCTGCTCGCCGCGCACGGTCCGGAGCTGTACGAGGCCGCCGCCTCCAACGACGCTGACCTCTACTATGAGGCTGCCGTCGCCGGCGCCGTGCCCGTCGTGTACGGCCTGCGCGAATCGCTGGCGGGGGACCGCGTCACCACTGTCATGGGTATTGTCAACGGCACGACGAACTTCATTCTCGACGCGATGAGCTCCAAGGGCCTGAGCTACGAGGACGCCCTCAAGCAGGCGCAGGACCTCGGTTTCGCCGAGGCCGATCCGACGGCCGACGTCGAAGGCCTCGACGCCGCCGCGAAGTGTTCCATTCTGGCCTCGCTCGCGTTCCACACCCGCGTGGGAATCGATGACGTGGCCGTCGAGGGCATCTCGAACATCACCAAGGAAGACATGGAAGAGGCCGCTCGCGTCGGCCACACCATCAAGCTCCTGGCCATTGCCGAGCGCCGCATCGGAGAGGACGGCCGCGAGGGCGTCGCGATGCGCGTCCACCCCGCCCAGGTGCCCTCGGATCACCCCCTCGCTTCCGTCGACGGCGCCTTCAACGCCATCCTCGTCGAGGGTGAGAACGCCGGACGCCTCATGTTCTACGGTCAGGGTGCGGGCGGAGCCCCCACGGCCTCGGCCGTCCTGTCCGACCTCGTTGCGGCCGCGCACCACCGTGCCTTCGGTGGTCATGCCCCGCGCGAGTCCGTCTACGCCCACCTGCCGATCCTCGACCCGGGCTCGACGCTGACGCGCTACCAGATCCGCCTCCAGGTGGAGGACCGCCTGGGCGTCCTGTCCGACGTCGCCGGCATCTTTGCTCGCCATGGCGTCTCGATTCAGTCGGTGCACCAGCGCAACGACGAGGTTCCGGGCGCCTGCGTCATCGTCGTGACCAGCCACCAGGCCCGCGAGGCCGACCTGCGTGCCGTCGCACGCGCGCTGGCCGTGTCCGACGCGGTGCGTGAGGTGACCTCCACGATCCGCGTTGAGGGTGAGTGACGTGCGCGTGCATGATGACTTCGTGGCGGTGAAGGTTCCCGCAACAAGCGCGAACCTCGGCCCCGGCTTTGACTGCATGGGTCTGGCACTGGACCTGTGGGATGAGGTCTCGATTCACGCGACGACGGGGCCGACCTCGGTCGTCGTCGAGGGCGAGGGCGCGGGCAACGTGGAGCTCGGCGAGGATAACCTCGTTGTGCGTGCCCTGCGCCTGGCCCTGGATAGCGCCGGCGCCCCCCAGGTGGGTGTGCGCATGCGCTGCTTGAACCGCATTCCCCATTCACGAGGCCTGGGTTCGTCTGCGAGCGCGATCGTCGCGGGCGTGACGCTCGCCCGCGCGCTCATCGGCGACCCCGACGTCCTGGGTCGCCAAGAGATCCTGGAGATGGGCTCCGAGATGGAGGGCCACCCCGACAACGTTGCGCCCGCCGTCTTCGGTGGCGCCACGGTCGCCTGGATGAACGAGGAAACAAGCGAGGTGGGCGCGTTGCGCCTGAGTCCTCCGGAGGCCATCGCCCCGGTGGTCTTCGTACCCGACTTTGAGCTGCGCACGGCCACCGCCCGTGCAGCCCTACCCGACACGGTGGCGCACGTGGATGCCCGCTTCAACGTCGCCCGAGCGTGCGCGCTCACCGCGATCCTCTCGGGCCACGCCAGCGGGGGAGCGGACCTGCACACCCAGCTCATGGAGGCCACCTGTGACCGGCTTCACCAGGAGCCCAGGCGAGCCGCCATGAAGCCCTCCCTGGCCCTCGTGGACTGGCTGCGCGGCGCCGGATACGCTGCCGTGGTCTCGGGAGCTGGCCCCACCGTCATGTCCCTCGAGCCCGTGGGCGCCGATATTCGCCGCGACGCCGCCGCCTCGGGCTGGCGGGTCCTGCCCCTGGGGGTAGCCGCCTCGGGCGTGACGATCACCCGCGGATCCCTGTCCAAGGTGGAGTTCTAACTAGCCTCTCATCTGTGAGTTTCTGCGCAAGCACCGCCAGTCATGCTGTTTAATCGACAGCTGGCTGGCGGTCTTGCTATATTTTTTCCAGGTCCGAGTCGACTGTTCGAATCCGGCCATTGCGGTGCGCCCGTTATGCGCATCTCCCTCTTCAAGCTTTGTCGTGTGCTTGAGCAATTCACCTCGCCCGCCAAGGGCGCATTCCAGTAAGGATCACTTCGTGAGCAACGAAACCCCCGCCGAGATGACGACCGCGTCGCTGTCGGCGATGAAGCTGCCCGAGCTCAAGGCTCTGGCCGCATCCCGCGGTCTCAAGGGCATTTCTCAGCTTCGCAAGCCCCAGCTGATCGAGCTGCTGAGCAAGGATGCCAGCGCTGCGACCACGCAGGAAGCCGCTCCCCGCGAGGAGGCTCCTGCCTCGTCCACGGAAACCCCTGCCGCGCCCGAGGCCGCGCCTGCTGCCGAAGCCCCTGCTGCTGACGCCCCCGCCGCTGAGGCGCCGCGCCGTTCGCGCCGCCGCCGCGCGGTCAGCCAGGGCGCCGTCGAGCCCGCGCACGTGACGCTCGACCTGCCCCTGCCCGCCGCCGAGCGCACCGAGCCCGCCCCCGAACCCGAGGTCGGCGTCGTCGAGACCGTCCTGAACATCGAACTTCCCGACGGCGACGACACCGAGGGACGTCGCGGCCGCCGCGAACGCGGACGCCGCTCGCGTCGCGAACGCGAGAACCGCGGAGAAAACCGCGATGGTCGCGAGAACCGCGACAACCGCGAGAACCGCGCCGAGGCCCGCGAGGGACGCCCCGCGCGCGGCGCCGAGGATAACCTGGCTCCGATCGCCGGCATCCTCGATATTCAGGAAAACCACGCCTTCGTGCGCACCTCGGGCTACCTGCCCGGCCCCAACGACGTCTACGTGACGCTCGGCAACGTCCGCCGCTGGGGCCTGCGCGCCGGTGACGCGGTCGCCGGTGCCGTGCGCCTGCCCCGCGAGGGCGAGCGTCAGCGCCAGAAGTACAACGCCCTCGTGCGCGTCGACTCCGTGAACGGCATGACGATTGAGCAGGCGCAGGCGCGCCGCGAATTCGGCAAGCTGACCCCCGTCTACCCCTCCGAGCAGCTGCGCATGGAGACCTCCCCGAAGGCCTACACGCCGCGCGTCATCGACCTGGTCGCCCCCGTGGGCAAGGGCCAGCGTGGCCTCATCGTCTCGCCTCCCAAGGCCGGTAAGACCATGGTCATCCAGCAGATGGCCAAGGCCATCGAGCTGAACAACCCCGAGGTGCACCTCATGGTCGTCCTGGTGGACGAGCGCCCCGAAGAGGTCACCGACATGCGTTCGATCGTTAAGGGCGAGGTCATCGCCTCCACCTTCGACCGTCCCGCATCGGACCACACGACGGTCGCCGAGCTCGCGATCGAGCGCGCCAAGCGCCTCGTCGAGCTGGGCCAGGACGTCGTCGTCCTCCTCGACTCGCTGACCCGCCTGTCGCGTGCCTACAACCTGGCCGCGCCCGCCTCGGGCCGCATCCTGTCGGGCGGCGTCGACGCCTCTGCGCTGTACCCGCCCAAGAAGTTCTTCGGCGCCGCCCGCAACATCTCCGAGGGCGGCTCTCTGACGATCATCGCTTCCGCGCTGGTGGAGACGGGCTCGAAGATGGACGAGGTCATCTTCGAGGAGTTCAAGGGCACCGGCAACATGGAGCTGCGTCTGTCGCGTCAGCTCGCCGAGCGCCGCATCTTCCCCGCGATCGACCTCAACGCGTCGGGCACCCGTCGCGAGGAGCTGCTCTTCAAGCCCGAGGAGCTGCGCATTATGTGGAGGCTGCGCCGCGTCCTGGGGACCCTCGATCAGCAGCAGGGCCTCGAGCTGGTCCTCGACAAGCTCAAGGAAACCCAGTCCAACGCTGAGTTCCTCATGCTTATCCAGAAGACGACGCCCTCCGAGTGATCGGCGGGTGAGAACGGGGCGAGTGGCGAGAGTCGCTCGCCCCGCTTTCTTTTCGGTGCGCGCCTACATACCGGACAACTGATGAGGGCCTGTGTCAGACTTGGGGCATGGTGAATGCGACACCGAATATGGTCAATGCGCAGGCGACACAGGAAGCCTCGCGCCGGTCCTGGAGTACCGTGCGCGGATGTGCGCGCCTCGTTCTTGGTCTCCTTCTCGTACTGCCGGCCCCCCTTCAGCTGGGAATCGCCTTCTATGATGGGGCCCTTCATGGGGTCGGGGATGGGCTGAGCTGGCCGAATTGGACCGGCTGGGTCATGGCGCTGTGCGGAATCGGTGTGCTGTGGCGCGGCGCCGGTCTACGGCGCTCGGGGCGTCAGAAAATGGCGGAGATCACCGAGAAATGGGCGGCCTTGGAGGGCCAGCGGGCAGAGGTTGAGCGCGTGTTTTCCACGCTCGTCGGTGCCGGGCACTACGAGATTGGACTGACGGCACGTCACAAGTGTGCCCGAGCCGAACGCGACAGGGTTGGTGCACGGATCGCCGAGCATAGGTCGCCGGGTTTCTTCGCGTCGCTGAGCGAGGCGTCGGGAGGAGCGGAGGATAAGATCCTTGCGCAGATGGAACGCCTGGCGGACGCGGATGCGGCGATCATGGCTGCCCGCGACTTTTTCGCCTGTGTGCCCGGCTGGCGCGACGTGTGGAAGACCGAGATCGGCCCGATCATCGAAGACCTGGACATACTCGACGACGTCGCAGACACCCTCGAAAGTGTCAACACGGAGCCGGGTATTCTGGCGGAGATTGAGGCCTTCAGGGAGCAGGTGGGAGACCGCAAGGACGCGGTGAGAGACCTCGGGACACGCCTTGAGGGCGGGCAGATCGCTCCCGATCAGGCCCTTGAAGAACTCGACCGTATGACCAACGAGGCGCGAGCGCGCACCGCCGAGCTCATCGAAGCGACTCTCGCAACCGATGCCTCGTCGCGCGGACGGCAACGCTACACGCGATGGAAGGACGCGGGCATCAGGCTCACCGCGGCGAATGGGGCGTACGACAGCGAATACTGGAACGAGGCAGCGGACACTGACATCGAATACAACCCGCAAGCCACGATCCGACTGATCGCAAACTCGGCAGGGGTCCACCTGCACGGGCAACCAGCGCCGACGACTGGAATCCTGACGACCGCCCGCTGGCGCGTCTATCTGCTGCCGATGTATCTCGATCGATACCTGAGAGACGATGTGGACGCTGCAGTCGATGGCTGTTCGTTGACCTGAGTGGCGTAGGGGTCGGGCGCGTCGCCCGTCAGTCTTCTTGTCACTATCCGTGGACAATACCGAGCAACCGCTCGTCATTCGTGCCAGAGTGAAGCCATGACATCTATGACACTCAACGGGGCTGATAAGGAAAGAGAGCATCCGCCCGCATCGCTGCGCGTCCTACGCTTCGTGGTGGGTCTCCTCCTGTTCCTCGTGGCGCCCGCGTGGTGTGGCATTGCCTACTGGGCGAATACCCACGCGGTGCAGAAGCACAGTGACTCGGTCACGCCCGTCGTGGAGATCTACGACGAAACGGGGACCATTCGTGACATCGGCGGTCGTCCCCTGAGCGCCGTCCTCGAGGATGTTCGATTCTCGCGCGCAGTTCACCTCGTGGTCCTGTCGTCCAATAGCCTCAGCGGCGGCGGCATGGATCAGGCGGTGGTCACCTACGCGCGCGCCAATCATCCGGAGTGGCTGAGCGCGGGCGGCTCAACGTGGGCGGACGGCTATGTGATCCTGGTTGTGTCGCCCGCCGATCACATGGTAGGTACCTACGTCGGCGAGGATGTCGCTCTTACCCGGTCTGCACAGAAGGACGTCCAGGATGCGGCGAAGGATGACTTCCGCAATGGGCGCTGGAGCGAGGGCATCGTCGCCGCGGTGAACAAGGCTGCGGCGCTGATCCCGGGCGAGAACACTCAGCGTCAGGGGAATATCGTTCCGTGGCCTCCCCTTTACGCGTGGACTGCGACGGTCGCCGGAATCGTCGTCTGGTTGATCGGTGGGAAAGCCCGCCGTCGGCCAGGTGAGGTCGCGAGGCCGCTCGCCGAACAGTGGAATGACATGGAGAAGCGTCACATCGGGGTCGAGAGTTCCTTTGCCGCACTCCTCGCCGAAGGGAACTACGAGCGTGGCCTGAGCGCACGCTATCAAGCTGCGCGGGCGGAGCGCGAGAAGGTGCGTGCCCACATCACCTCGCCTCGCGGGAAACAAGCACGGATGCGCTCGCTCACCCAGTCCTTGCAGGACCTGTCGGATGCGGACACGGCGATGGAGGCGGCGTGCGAGTTCTTCTCGCTCTCCCCGAACTGGCACATTGTGTGGGATAACGAGGTGGGGCCGGTCTTCGAGGACCTGGACATCGTGGATCTTGTCGCGCGCACGGCTGCTGACCGAACGGACTATCAGCACGTCATTACCTTGTATGCCACGCTCGTCGCCTGGACAAACGAGCAGCGAGTGGCCGTGAAGAACCTGCACGCCAGCCTCGAGCGTACAGAGGTGACTCCCGCCGAGGCCTTGGAGTGCCTTGACTCGATTGCGAACGAGGCCAGGCTCCGTCTGACGGTGTTTGTCGAAAACGCGCTGGCAGCCGACACCTCGTGGATGGGGCGCAGGCGCTACTCGCGTTGGCAGGCGGGCAAGGGGGAAAAGCTCAAGGACTACGATCTGCGCTACCTCGGCACGTACACTGTCGATGGCTGGGCGTACTCCTACAATCCCGCCGTCACGATTCGACTGACAGCACACTGCGCGGGGATCGACCTGAGCGGAAGCGGGGCCATCCCATCGGGGCGTTTCACGGCCTTCAATGCACCGGTCTACGTGCCGCCCGCGTACTTCAATAGGTACATCGTCTTCGACGGAACCTCAAGATATGCCTTCTCACGCGAGACCTACCTGACGTCGCCCGCGAACCTAGGTCCCGCAAGTGATTATCGCCACCGCTCCGGTGTTTCTTCCTCCCATTCACGCGGCAGTTCGAGTTCGGGGGGCTTCCGTGGGTCGGGCTCGTCTTCGTCATTCTGATCGGGGGGAAGGTCGGCTCATAGCCGATCTCACGCTCGTGCGGCCACTTCCATCGTTGAAGAGGCTGGGAGCGTGTGCCATAATGTCGTGTCGGCTTACCGGTTCACCGGCATGCCCCAGGCGCGTACGCGTGCTGGAGGGCGAGCCCCCGTCAGACGCGGGGGACGCTGCATGTCCGGACCCGGGGCACCAAACGATCCAGGAGAATTCCATGCGTAAGGGCATTCACCCCGAATACGTGGACACCGTCGTGACCTGCACGTGCGGCAACACGTTCCACACCCGTTCCACGATCACCTCCGGCGAGATGCGCGTGGACGTGTGCTCGGCCTGCCACCCGTTCTACACGGGCAAGCAGAAGATCCTCGACACCGGCGGCCGCGTCGCCAAGTTCGAGGCTCGCTACGGCAAGCGCGTGCGCCCCTCCAAGTGAGGGTGAGCGGATAGCTCGACGGCGGTGTCGTCGGCCTGACGGCTGGCGACGCCGCCGCTTTTTACAAATGTCACTGAAATGAGGATGTGGTGAATCGTGGCTGCGACCGATGAGCTTGGGGCGCTTGGCCCGCTGCTGGAGGAGTACGCGCAGGTGGAGGCCCAGATGTCGGACCCTCAGACCCTGACGAACCAGCAGCTGATGCGCCGCGTCGGGCGCCGCTACGCCGAGCTCGGCCGCGTCAAGGCTGCCGCCGATCGACTCAGCGCGGCGTCGGGGGACCTGGAGGCTGCCCGCGAGCTGGCCGCCGAGGACCGCTCCTTCGCCGAGGAGATCCCCGCACTTGAAGAAGAAGAGGCCGCGGCGCACGCGGCGCTCGTGAAGATTCTCGCCCCGCGCGACCCCGAGGACGCCATGGACGTCATCCTCGAAATCAAGGCTGGCGAGGGCGGCGAGGAATCCGCCCTGTTCGCCTCCGACCTGGCCCGCATGTACGGGCGCTACGCCGAGGCACACGGCTGGAGCGTCACCGAGATGAGCGCGACGCACACGGAGCTCGGCGGCTTCAAGGACATCACGCTCGCGATCCGCGCGAAGGGCACTCCCGCCCCCGACGAGGGCGTGTGGGCGCACCTGAAGTACGAGGGCGGTGTGCACCGCGTGCAGCGCGTGCCCGTCACTGAGTCCCAGGGCCGCATCCACACGAGCGCGGCCGGCGTCTTCGTCATGCCTGAGATCGAGGACGACGAGGAGATCGTCATCGACCCGAACGATCTGCGCATCGACGTCTACCGTTCGAGTGGCCCGGGCGGCCAGTCGGTGAACACGACGGACTCCGCCGTGCGCATCACGCATATTCCGTCCGGCATCGTTGTCTCGATGCAGAACGAAAAGTCGCAGCTGCAGAACAAGGAGGCCGCGCTGCGCGTGCTGGCCTCACGTCTGGCGGCCGAAGCCCGAGCGAAGAGGGAGGCCGAGGCCTCGGCCCAGCGCCTCTCGCAGGTGCGCACCGTCGACCGCTCCGAGCGCATCCGCACCTACAACTTCCCGGAGAACCGCATCGCGGATCACCGCACGGGCTTCAAGGCACACAACCTGGACGCGGTCCTGTCGGGCGCGCTCGACGCCGTCATCGCTTCGTTGCAGGAAGCCGATGAGGCCGAGCGCCTGGCCGCCGCCGCGCAGTCATGATGGGAGGGGCTATGGGAACCTGGTCTGTGACGGAGGCGCGCTCTTGGGCTCGTGAGCGCCTGGCGAACGCTGGCATCGACTCAGTTGATGCGGATGTGCGTGAGCTGCTCGAGTGGGCGTGCGACGTCACATCACAGTTGGACCTGCCAGCTGCCCTTGACCCCGAACAGGCCGATAAGCTGCGCGCCGGCGTGAGCGAGCGTGCCCTGCGCATCCCCCTCCAGCACGTCACCGGCCGGATGTATTTCCGGTCTCTCACCCTCCGGTCGGTCCCCGGCGTCTTCGTCGTGCGCCCCGAAACGGAGGTTCTTGCCGGGCTCGCCATCGACGAGGCCGCGGCGGCTGTGGCTGCCAGGGGCGAGGCCCGCGTCGTCGACCTGTGCACCGGCTCGGGAGCCATCGCCCTCGCAGTCGCCACCGAGTCCGCCCGCACCGAGGTCTGGGCCGTGGAAAAGGAACCCGATCCTTTCGCGCTTGCCTGCCTCAACCGCGACCGCGTCGGCGCCTGCGGCGTCCACCTCGTGCGCGGCGACGCCACGCACCCCGCGACGCTGGGCTTCCTCGATGGCCTCATCGACGTTGTCGTCACCAACCCTCCCTACGTCCCCACCGACGAGATGCCCACCCAGCCCGAGGCCAGCGCCGACCCCCATTCCGCCCTCTACGGCGGCAGCGCGGATGGCCTAGACATTCCCTGCCAGATCATCCGCCGGTCCCTGACCCTTCTGCGCCCGGGAGGGACGCTGCTCATGGAACATTCGCCCAGCCAGGACGAGGCCCTGCGCACCTACGCGGCCTCGCTCGGCATGGTGGAGGTGTCAACGAGTACCGATCTGGCTGGACGTATGCGCTTCCTGCGCGCCTGCGCGCCCCGATGACGCCCCGCCTGCAATCCGTGACACAATGAGGCGTGATGAGTACTGAGACGATTCTGAGCGCGATGCCGAGCTTGAGTGCCTCCGATCTGGCGCGCGCCGGCAGCTACGTGCGCGACGGCCGCATCCTCGTCGTTCCCACCGATACCGTCTACGGCATCGGATGCGCCGCCGACAACCCCGAGGCCGTCGCCGCAGTCTTGGCCGCCAAGGGACGCGGGCGCCAGATGCCCCCTCCCGTCCTCGTTGCCTCAGCCGACGCGATCGACTCCCTGTGCGTCGATGTCCCCGACTACGCGCGGCGCCTCGCCCGCGCCTTCTGGCCCGGCGGACTCACGTTGATCCTGAAAGCCCGCCCCGACCTCGGCTGGGACCTGGGCGAAACGGGCGGAACGGTCGGCGTCCGCATGCCCGCCCAGGAAGCCCTCCTCGCGCTGCTCACCGACGTCGGCCCGATGGCCGTCACCTCCGCAAACCTGACCGGCCAGCCCCCCGCAACCTCCGTCGACCAGGCCCTGGGCTACTTCGGAACCCGCGTGGGCGCCTATCTCGACGCCGGACCCACGAAGGGATCCACGGCCTCGTCCATTGTTGACTGCGCGCACGGCACCCCGCGCGTCATCCGCCTGGGCACCATCAGCCTCGACGACCTGAGCCAGGCGGCCGGCGTGTCCATCGACGCCCCGCAGGGAGGCAATGCGTGAAGGTCTACCTGCTGCTCGCAGCCATCGCCATGGCGCTGACGATCCTGCTCACACCCGCCGTGCGCTGGGCCTGCCTGCGTTTTGGCATCGTGCCCGCCCTGCGCGGCCGCGACCTCCAAAAGACTCCGATCCCGCGCCTGGGCGGCATTGCCATGACGATCTCCTTGATCGTGACGATGCTCGTCGCCTCGCGCATCCCCTACATGGCGCCACTGTTCGCCGGCACTATTCCATGGGCCGTCATGGCCGGCGCGGGCGGCATGTGCATCCTCGGCATTATCGACGACATCATCGAATTAGACTGGATGGCCAAACTCGGCGGGCAAGTCCTCATCGCCGGCGGCATGGCCTTCGGCGGCGTGCAGCTCGCGTCCTTCCCGATTTTCGGGATCACGCTAGGGTCCTCGCGCCTGTCCCTGTTCATCTCGGTGCTCTTCATCGTCGGCATCATGAACGCCGTCAACTTCATCGACGGACTCGACGGCCTGGCCTCCGGCATGATCGCGATCGGCGCCGGCTCCTTCTTCATTTACTCCTACATCATCACGCGCCTCATGGGCGCCGTCTCCTACGCGACCACCGCGAGTCTCATCGTCATCGCGCTCCTGGGCGTGTGCGCGGGGTTCCTGTGGTTCAACTTCCACCCCTCGTCCATCATGATGGGCGGGGGAGCGGAAACCATGGGCCTCGTCCTGGGAGCCGCCGGCATCATCGTCACCGGGAAGATCGACCCGTCGCTGCTTGAACGCCAGCAGATGATCGTCTCCGCCCTGCCGCTCATCCTGCCCCTCGCCGTCATCTTCATGCCGGTCGCCGACCTGGTCGTGACCTCCGTGCGCCGCATGCGTCGGGGCAAGAGCCCCTTCGTTGCCGACCGCTCCCACTTCCACGATCGTCTTCTCGTCGCTGGGCACTCTCACCGTGGGGTCGTCGCGATCCTGTGGATGTGGACCGCCATCGTCTGCGTCCCCGCAGTGGGGCTCCTCGTCTTCGAGTGGTGGAGCGTCGCCCTCGTCGCAGTCATCGCTGCGGCTATCGGGGTGGCCGTCACGACCCGAGAATTTCCCAAGGAAGAGACCGCCCCGGAGGAGGTTTCCGCATGAGCTACCTGCTCGCCGTCCTCATGATCGTCATTATCTGTGCCGCGCAGTGGTTTTTCACCTCCCGCGCGCTGCGCTCACCCTCCCATTTCATTGGATGGGTCAGTGGCGGGTACGCGGCGAAAATCGGATTTCTCGCCCTCGGTCTGTACGTCCCACGCGCGCTTGGGATCGACGTGCGCATCGCCGCAATCGCGACAATCATCGCGGTTATCGTGTCCTCCAGCGTCGAGATGGTCGTCATGATGCGCAAGCGGACCATGAACGTCGACGCGCCGGGAGACACTGAGTAACCCTTGCGCGCGCCTGAGACTCCCATCTCTGTGTAGAATGGGTAAAGTTGCTATGACAGCAGAGACAAACCAATGGAGTTGAGATGAAGGAGGCACATTCAGTGTCCGATCACGCGCCTGCTCGCCGCACCGCGCCTAAGCCGCGCTGGTATTGGGTGAGCCTCGCGATCCTCCTCATCGTCATTGCCCTGACCGCCTACCCGGCGTTCACGCAGCACCCTCACCAGCCGGCTCTTGAGGACTTCTTCCCGACCGTGATCTTCGGTGAGGGAACATTCTTTGAATTCAACCGCCTGACGCTTGCCCGCGTCATTATGGGTCTGCTCGTGTGCGTGGTTCTCGTCCTCGTCGCGCGCAATTCCAAGCTGGTTCCGACCCGCGGACAGATGGCCGTCGAGGCCATCGCCGGCTACATCCGCGACAACGTCGCCCTCGACATGCTGGGTCCGAAGACGGGCCGCAAGTTCTCCGGCTTCATCGCTTTCCTCTTCTTCGGTGTCCTGTCCATGAACATCGCGGGCATCATCCCGGGCATCAACATCGCCGCCTCGTCGGTGGTCGCCGTTCCGATGTTCTTCGCTCTCATCACGTACGTCACCTTCATCGGTGCGGGCATCGGCAAGCAGGGAGTGGGCGGCTTCTTCGCATCCCAGCTCTTCCCGCCTGGGCTGCCCGTTCCGATGTACCTCCTGATCACGCCGATCGAGTTCCTGTCGAACTTCATTGTTCGCCCCGTCACGCTGACGCTGCGACTCCTGTGCAACATGATCTCCGGACATCTGCTGCTCGGCATGACCTACTTCGGGACGGCAATTCTGCTCCACGAACTCTCCGTCCTGTCTGCCGCCTCCGCGCTGACCGGTGCCGCCATGTTCGTGATGACCGGCTTCGAGGTCTTCGTGGCCTTCCTGCAGGCATACATCTTCACGATCCTGTCGACCGTGTACATCAAGCTTTCCGTCGAACATCACTGACCCCCAACGCCACCCGGCGTTACTAACAGAAGGAAACCACTATGGGAACCGCAGCATTCGCCTACATCGGCTACGGCCTCGCCACCCTGGGCCCCGGCCTCGGTATCGGCCTCATGGTCGGCAAGAACCAGGAAGCGACCGCCCGTCAGCCCGAGGTTGCTGGCCGTCTCTTCACCAACATGATTATCGGCGCCGGCATGGTTGAGGCCCTCGGCCTCATCGGCTTCGTTATGCCGCTCATCGTTAAGTGATCGCCATGCACCAGATTGTCGCCGCTGCGGACCAGGAGGTCGGCGGCCTCGCCGTCATCCTGCCGCCGCTGTATGAGATTTTCTGGTCGGCTCTGGTTCTGCTTATCGTCCTGCTCCTCGTCGGACGCTACGCTCTTCCTCGCATCTACAAGACGATGGACGAGCGAGCCGCCGCGATTGAGGAGGGCCTCGGCGCTGCCGAGCAAGCGAAGGCCGACCAGGCCGCCGCTGCACGTGAGCGCGAAGAGATCATCCGCCAGGCACACGCCGAGGCGCACACGATTCGTGAGCGCGCCAACGACGAGGCGAAGGCTATCGTGGCCGCCGCCCGCCAGGAGGCCACCGGCGAAGCGAACCGCATCCTGGAAGGTGCGCAGCGTCAGATACTCGCCGAGAAGCAGGCTGCGGAAATCTCCCTGCGTTCCGAGGTTGGCCTGCTTGCCTCCGAGCTGGCTGAGAAGATCATCGGTGAGCAGCTCACCGACACGGCTCTGACCTCCCGCGTCGTCGACCGTTTCCTCGATGAGCTCGAGGCCGACAGCGCGCTGGTCGAGGAGAAGCGATGACACAGATGCGCACGATCGAGTCAGTCCCCTTCGCGACCGACCTGGCCGCGGCCCTTGCCGCGCCGGGCACCGACGCCATGCGGGTCGCCGAGGACTTCTTCGGCCTCGCCGACCTGTTTAAGGAGGATACTCGTCTCGCTCGCGCGCTGACTGACCCGGCGCGCTCCGTCGAGGATAAGCAGGGACTCGTTTCGAGTGCCTTCGGTGCGCACGTTACGCCGGCGACGCGCAGCGTCGTCAACCTCGTCGTTGCCGATCACTGGCGTCGCCCCACTGACGTCGATGACGCACTCGAAGTGCTGGGCATCCTCAGCGTCTTGAATGCCGCAGGTGCGAAGGGGGCGCTCGACCAGGTCCGTGAGGAACTGTTCCAGGTCCGTTACTTCCTGGACCATAACCGAGAGGTGCGCGTGCGCCTCTCCGACATCTCCACAGGCGACTCGCATGAGCGAGGTGACCTGGCCACGTCCCTGTTCAGCAAGCACGTGAGCGTGTGGACCATGCGTCTGGTGCGTCGCGCCGTCGGACGGTCGAACCACGGACGACTCCTGCACAACATCCGCAGGTACGCCCAGTGGGCAGCCACCATGCAGGATCGCCTCTTCGTCACGGTCGCTACGGCCTCGCCGATGACCGAGGCTCAGGTTGACCGTCTGCGAGCCATTCTCGAAAAGCGCTACGGCGTCACCGTTGACCTGGCAATCTCGGTGGATCCCACGCTTATCGGAGGCTTCCGCCTGCGCGCGGGCCTGACCGCCATTGACGCGTCGCTGGCCACCAGGATCAGCGCCGCCCGGGACGCCATCGCTAGCTAGCGCCCCTCGTCCATCATTTACTTCACTTTTTCTTAGTTAGGAATCCTCATGGCTGACCTCAGCATCTCCCCGGAGGAAATCCGCGGAGCATTGGACTCCTTCATGGAGTCCTACCGTCCGGCGGACGTGGCCACCGAAGAGGTGGGTCACGTCATCGAAACGGCCGATGGTATTGCCCACGTCGAGGGCCTGCCTGGCACCATGGCAAACGAGCTGCTGCGTTTCGAGGACGGGACGCTGGGCCTGGCCATGAACCTCGACCGGCGTGAAATCGGTGCCGTCGTCCTCGGCGACTTTGGCGGCATCGAAGAAGGACAGCTCGTGCACCGCACGGGCGAGGTCCTCTCCGTCCCGGTTGGCGATGGCTACCTGGGCCGTACGGTTGACCCGCTCGGCCGCCCGATTGACGGCCTCGGCGATATCACGGACCTGGATGGGCGCCGCGCGCTCGAGCTCCAGGCCCCCGGCGTTATGATGCGTAAGAGCGTCCACGAGCCTCTGGCAACCGGCCTGAAGGCCATCGACTCGATGATTCCCGTTGGCCGCGGCCAGCGTCAGCTCATCATTGGCGACCGCAAGACCGGTAAGACCGCCATCGCCCTGGACACGATCCTGAACCAGCGAGAGAACTGGAAGAGCGGCGACCCCAACAAGCAGGTGCGCTGCATCTACGTCGCCATCGGCCAGAAGGGCTCGACGATTGCCTCCGTGCGCTCGACCCTCGAGGACGCCGGCGCCATGGAATACACGACCATCGTCGCCTCCCCGGCCTCGGACCCCGCCGGCTACAAGTACATGGCCCCCTACACGGGTTCGGCCATCGGCCAGCACTGGATGTACCAGGGCAAGCACGTCCTCATCGTGTTCGATGACCTGTCCAAGCAGGCCGAGGCCTACCGTGCTGTCTCGCTGCTGCTGCGCCGCCCGCCGGGCCGTGAAGCCTACCCCGGCGACGTCTTCTACTTGCACTCCCGCCTGCTGGAGCGCTGCGCGAAGCTCTCGGACGAGCTCGGCGGCGGCTCGATGACCGGCCTGCCGATCATCGAGACCAAGGCGAACGACGTGTCGGCGTACATCCCGACGAACGTCATTTCGATCACCGACGGCCAGATCTTCCTGCAGTCCGACCTGTTCAACTCGAACCAGCGTCCCGCCGTCGACGTGGGCATCTCGGTGTCGCGTGTTGGTGGTGCTGCTCAGCCCAAGGCCATGAAGAAGGTCGCCGGTACGCTCAAGCTGACGCTCGCGCAGTACCGCTCGATGGCTGCCTTCGCGATGTTCGCCTCCGACCTGGATGCCGCGACCCGCCGTCAGCTGACCCGCGGCGAGCGCCTCATGGAGCTCCTCAAGCAGCCCCAGTCCACGCCCTACGCGATGGAAGACCAGGTTGCCTCGATCTGGATGGGCACCAAGGGCTACCTCGATGACATAGAGGTCGAGGACGTCCTGCGCTTCGAGCGCGGCCTGCTTGACCACCTCCACGCGAACTCGACCGTGCTCGACACGATCGCGGCGACCGGCGACCTTTCCTCCGAGACGGAGGAAGCACTGAAGAACGCCGTCGAGGAGTTCCACCACCAGTGGATCAGCGCCGGACGTGGCGCCGCCGGACTTGAGGACGGCGAGGTCGTGGCTGAGCGCACCCGCGAGGAGATCTCGCGCGGTCGCACGAGCGAGAAGGCCTAACCGATGGGCGGACAGCAGAGGATCTACAAGCAGCGCATCGCCTCGACGACGACGCTCGCGAAGGTCTTCCGCGCCATGGAGATGATCGCTGCGTCTCGCATTGGCGCGGCGCGGCGCGCTGCCACCGAGGCAGGGCCTTACGAAAAGGCCCTGACCCAGGCGGTCGCGGCGGTCGCGGTCCACACGGACCTCGACCACCCGCTGACCGAGGAACGCGAAGACACCAAGCGCGTCGCCATCCTGGTCGTGGCATCGGATCGCGGCATGGCCGGAGCCTACTCGGCGACCATCCTGCGCGAATCGGAAAAGCTGATTGCCGACCTTAAGGCGGACGGGTACGAGCCCGTGCTCTACACCTTCGGGCGCAGGGCCGCAGGCTACTTCCGCTTCCGTGGAGTCGCGGTCGAACGCGAGTGGGAGGGCGAGTCGGATTCGCCGACCCCCGAGACCGCTCGGGAAATCGCCCGCGTCCTGCTCGAACGTTTTATGGACCCGGACCCGACGACCGGCGTTGGACAGCTTCACCTCGTCTACACGCGCTTCAAGACCGTCATGAGCCAGGTGCCCGAGGTGCGTCAGATGCTTCCGCTGACGGTCGTGGACGCCCCCGAGTCCGACGAGGAGCGCACCACCGAACGCGGCTTTGCGGACGACCCGGCCTCGGCTCTGCCCGAGTACGAGTTCATCCCCTCGCCCGAGGCCGTTTTGGACACGCTGCTGCCCCTCTACGTCGAGGCACGCATCCATAACGTCCTGCTGCAGTCGGCGGCGTCCGAGCTCGCATCGCGCCAACGCGCCATGCACACGGCGACGGACAACGCTCAGGAACTCATTACGAAGTACACGCGTCTGGCGAACTCGGCCCGCCAGGCGGAAATCACCCAGGAAATTACCGAAATCGTGGGCGGGGCCGACGCTCTGAGCGCGAGCTGAGCCCTTCGAGACACGGAGTAAAACAATGACTGATACACCTGCAATCGCCGAGGGGCGCGTCGCCCGCGTCGTCGGCCCTGTCGTCGATGTCGAGTTTCCCCCGGACCGCATCCCGCCCCTGTACAACGCGTTGACCGTTGACGTGAACCTGGCTGGCCAGGGCGAGGGCGAGTCGTCCTTCACGATGACCCTCGAGGTCGCCCAGCACCTGGGTGACAACCTCGTGCGTACCATCGCCCTCAAGCCCACCGACGGCCTCGTTCGTGGCGCCCCCGTCACCGACACCGGCGCCCCGATCACCGTCCCCGTCGGCGACGTCACCAAGGGCCACGTCTTCAACGTGACCGGCGACGTCCTCAACCTGCCCGAAGGCGAGACCCTTGAGGTCACCGAACGCTGGCCCATCCACCGTCAGCCCCCGGCCTTCGACCAGCTCGAGGCCCGCACCAAGATGTTCGAAACCGGCATCAAGGTCATCGACCTGCTCACCCCCTACGTCCAGGGCGGCAAGATCGGCCTGTTCGGCGGCGCGGGCGTCGGCAAGACCGTCCTCATCCAGGAGATGATCCAGCGCGTGGCTCAGGACCACGGCGGCGTGTCCGTGTTCGCCGGCGTCGGCGAGCGTACCCGTGAGGGTAACGACCTGATCGGCGAAATGGAAGAGGCGGGTGTTTTCGACAAGACTGCCCTCGTCTTCGGCCAGATGGACGAGCCACCGGGCACGCGTCTGCGCATCGCCCTGACCGGCCTGACCATGGCGGAGTACTTCCGCGATGTTCAGCACCAGGACGTGCTGCTCTTCATCGACAACATCTTCCGCTTCACCCAGGCGGGCTCTGAGGTTTCTACGCTGCTGGGCCGCATGCCCTCGGCCGTGGGCTACCAGCCCAACCTGGCTGACGAGATGGGCCAGCTCCAGGAGCGCATCACCTCGGCCGGCGGCCACTCGATTACCTCCCTGCAGGCGATTTACGTTCCCGCCGACGACTACACCGACCCCGCCCCGGCGACGACCTTCGCTCACCTTGACGCGACGACCGAGCTCTCCCGTGAGATCGCGGCCAAGGGTATTTACCCCGCCGTGGATCCGCTGGCCTCGACCTCTCGTATCCTCGACCCGGCCCTGGTTGGCCGCGAGCACTACGATGTCGCCACGCACGTCAAGGCCATCCTGCAGAAGAACAAGGAGCTGCAGGACATCATCGCCATCCTCGGCGTCGACGAGCTGAGCGAAGACGATAAGGTCACCGTCGCACGCGCCCGCCGCATCGAGCAGTTCCTCTCGCAGAACATGTACATGGCCGAGAAGTTTACGGGCGTGCCCGGCTCGACCGTGCCGCTGTCGGAGACCATCGAGGCGTTCAAGCGCATCGCCGAGGGCCACTACGACGATGTTCCCGAGCAGGCCTTCTACAACTGCGGTGGCATCGACGACCTGGAGCGCAACGCTCACGAGCTGGCCAAGGAAGCCTGATGGCATCGGGCAAGTCCTTGCAGATCGAGGTCGTCTCTCACGAGGCGCGCCTGTGGCACGGCGCTGCGCTCGCCGTCCAGATCCCCAGTGTCGACGGCAGCCTGGGCATTCTTCCCGGGCGCCAGCCGCTGCTCGCCCAGCTGGGCGACGGGATTGTGACGGTGACGTGCGCCGACGAGACCGTGTCCTTCGACGTCAGTGGGGGATTTGCCTCAGTTGACTCCGATTTCGTTACGGTTGTTGCCGACCGCGCTACAGTGGCAGCACAGTAGGTAGACGCAGCGAGGAGGACCTCATGAGCCTGATGATGAACGTTCTGATCTGGGTACTGGTTCTCCTCGCGTGCGTCGCGTTGATCCTGTGGGCGTACATGAATGTGCGCGCCCGCAGGATCGCTGCGCGTTTAGGGGCCTTCCGCTGCTGGTCGCGCCCCGATCATCACGCCGGCTGGACGGCTGGCATTGGTGTGTACGGCGTCGAGGAGCTGTCCTGGTATCGGCTCGTTGGCATGTCTCTCAAACCCGTCTATTCGGTGCCTCGGCGCGGGATGGAGGTGTCTGCCCCGATCTCGCGTTCCGACGACGGTTCCATGGTCGAGGTGCGCCTGGCCTACGGTGAGCATCGTTACGAGGTTGCTGTGGAACGCCTGACGTACAACGGGTTGGTGTCGTGGGTGGAGTCGGGTCCTCCTCGCCGCCCGTGAGCGGGATTGGTAAGCTCACGGGGTGCGTATTGTTATTGCTACCTGCACAGTCGATTACTCCGGTCGCCTGAGCGCTCACCTGGACCCCGCTAAGCGCGTCATCATGCTCAAGGGTGACGGCTCTGTTCTCATTCACTCCGAGGGCGGTTCCTACAAGCCGCTGAACTGGATGACTGCGCCCTGTTCGGTCTCCTTCGGCGAGCCTGACGAGGACGAGGAGGGCGTGGAGGCCGTGTGGACCGTCCAGGCCGACAAGACTGACGACAAGCTGATCATCCGCATCCACGACGTGATCGCGGACGTCACGGAAGACCTGGGCGTTGACCCCGGCCTCGTGAAGGACGGCGTGGAGGCTCACTTGCAGGAGCTGTTGGCCGAGCAGGTTCCCCAGATCCTCGGGCAGGGCTGGGAGCTGGTGCGCCGCGAGTACCCCACGCCGGTGGGACCCGTGGACCTGATGGTGCGCGATGCCGAGGGCAACCACGTGGCGATCGAAGTCAAGAGACGCGGCGGAATCGACGGCGTCGAGCAGCTGACTCGTTACCTCTCTCTGTTGGGCCGCGACGCGCTCCTGGGCGACGTGACCGGTATTTTCGCGGCCCAGGAGATCACGAAGCAGGCGCGCACCCTCGCGGAGGATCGCGGGATTCGCTGCGTCGTGCTGGACTACGACGCGATGCGCGGGGTGGATGACCCCGAGTCTCGACTGTTCTGATGGACGCATCGCTGAGGGTGAGCCTGGGGAGAATTATCGCCCAAGGACTCGTACCTGCGACCGCAGCGCGCTCACCACTGGATGCCGTGATGAATCTGGCTGCACTGCAAGGTCAGCAGGCGAGCGCGATCCCGTGGGCGATTGGCGTACGCTGCACGGGAGTGTCGCGTGCTCGCGTCGAGGAGTCGTTCGCGCGAGGTGAGCTGGTTCGTTCCTGGCCGATGCGCGGTACCGTTCACGTCACGAGCGCCCGTGACCACCATTGGCTGCGCCGCTTGCTGCGTCACCGGCGTGCGGCCTGGGAACGCCAGGCGCTTTCTCTGGGCCTCACCGATGCTCTCGTCGAACGTGCGGCGCAGGTTGCGTGTGACCTGCTGGAGACCTCGCCCCTGGGAGTGAGCCGCGTCGAGCTTGTCGAGGCGTGGGGCAGGAATGGGATCGACACGGTGACGGCTTCTTCCTCGCAGGAAGGGCTACGGCGTCGCCACCTCATCATGCGCCTCCATCTGGATGGTGTGCTGACCGCGGGGCCCGTGCGCGCGGGCGAACACCTGATTGTCGACGCGCGCTCACTTCCGGCCGCTCCCGGGGTCGCGAAGGGAGAGCCTGGGCATGAAGAAGCCCTCGCGGTCCTCGCAGCGCGTTACGCCTGGGGGCACGGTCCTATCGACGCGGCCGACCTGGCTCGATGGACCGGGCTGACTCTCACCGAAGCGCGTCGAGCGTTGGCCGGAGCGCGCGTGGCGGGGGAGAGCGTAGGCCTTCCTCTTGCAGAATGTGGAGGCGGTCTGGCTCGCGCAGATCTCGCAGATCTTGTGGAAGACTACCGCGTCGAGGCGGAGGCGATGCACGCTCTTCCTTCATTTGATGAGTTACATGTCGGCTACAAGGACCGATCCTGCCTGACGGACGAGGCCGGGGAGGCGTTGATCTGTCCGGCGAAGAACGGCATGTTCCGTCCGATCGTCGTCGAGGGTGGTCGAGTGGTGGCCGTGAGAGCACCGGGGCGCGAGATTGTGATGGTGAAGGGATACGAGTCGCGGCAACGACCTGCTGCGCGTGCATTTGACGACTGGGAGAAATGGTTGTCTGAGACACAGCAGTGAAGTGTCAGATGTGCCACAATGAAAGTCATGACTGATTCTGTGTTGCGCGGTCGCCTTGTTCTGGAAGACTCCATCATCGAGGATGGAATTATCGAGATCGACGGCTCGACCATTACCCGAGTGTGCCCTGTCTCCGACTACGACGGTGAGGCGCCCGAGGCCAGCGATTCGACCTACCTGCCCGGCCTCGTCGATGTCCACTGCCACGGTGGCGGCGGCGAGTCCTTCCCCAACGCCGAGACCGCCGAGGAAGCCCTCGTTGCGGTCCTCGAGCATCGCCGTCACGGCACGACCTCCCTGGTCGCATCCTGCGTGACCGCCTCCGCCGAGGTGCTGCGCGCCCGCGCCAAGACTCTCGCCGAGCTGGCCGTCGCGGGTGAGATCGCGGGCATCCACTTCGAGGGGCCCTTCGTCTCCCACGAGCGCTGCGGTGCCCAGGACCCCACCTACATCGTCGATCCCGACGCCGACCTGACCCGTACCCTCCTGGAGGACTGCCAGGGATACGCGCTGTCGATGACGCTGGCCCCCGAGAAGCCGGGCGCTTACGGCCCCGGTTCCGTGGCCGAGGCTCTCATCGATGGGGGAGCGCTGCCCTCGTGGGGGCACACGGACTCCAATTCGACGAAGGCACGCGAGGCGCTGTCCTACTCGCGCGAACGTTTTGCCGAGGTGGAGACGAAGCGCGGCCCCCGTGCCACGATTACGCACCTCTTTAACGGCATGCGTCCCCTGCATCACCGAGACACTGGCCCGATCGCCGAATTCCTCTCCGATGCGGCGCGCGGCGGAGCGGTGGCCGAGCTCATCTGCGACTCCATCCACGTCGATCCCACGCTCGTACGTGATGTCTACGAGATGGTGGGCCGTGACCACGTCGTCTTTATTACCGACGCGATGGCGGCGGCCGGCATGGCCGACGGCGCGTACACGCTGGGTCCGCAGGACGTCATCGTCAAGGATGGCGTCGCCCGCCTGGCGCAGGGCAACGCGATTGCAGGCGGCACCGCGCACCTCCTGGACTGCGTCCGCGTGGCCGTGACGAAGGGCGGTATCCCGCTCGTGGACGCGGTCTACATGGCGTCGGTGCAGGGAGCAACCATCCTGGGCGACGACACGGTTGGTTCACTCGCACCCGGTAAGAAAGCCGACATCGTTGAGGTTGATGCCCAGCTGAACGTGCGCCGCGTGTTGCGCCGTGGCACTGTGGTTGCGTGAGAGGTAAACGTAGCAAGAAGCGACCGTGGGGCGAGGCGCGTCCCCTCCAGATGGACCGCCTCGCCTCCGTGCCGCGCACGGAGCGTGGGCCCGATGGTGGGGACTACCAGGTTCGCCGCCTTCCCAGTGCAGCCAAGGAATACACGTGCCCGGCATGCCTGCGGCCCATTCCGAGGGGCACAGCACATGTTGTTGCGTGGCCCGAGGAGGCGCCTTTCGGCCTGCCCCAGGGCGTGGACGCGCGGCGCCACTGGCACTCCGAGTGCTGGCGGCGGGGGCTTCGACCCCTGTGACATCGCATGTGATGTATCACTGCCTTGTCGGCAAATGAGCCTGTCTGGCGGGTTTGCACGTAAAGTGGAGCATGAAGAATGCCCGCAGTTGGGCGTTGGATCTGAGGAGCAACCGTGGAACTCTTGAAGCGATACGTTGCGGCATCGTCGATGGGCGTTGTCGCACTCGTATGCGTCCTTGTTGGGCTGCTCGGCGTGACCGTGCTGCGGCCGCCGACGCAGCAGGCCTCGACGGTGGAATCCGCGACGGACCTGATCATGACGCGTGACAACGTGCTATCGATCGTCAAGGATGACGTCACGGTGACCGCTACGTCGAAGTCGGGTGCCCCGGTCACACTGGTGATCGGCACGTCGCAGGACGCGAAGGGCTGGATTGGCAACGCTGCCTACACCGAGGTGATCGGCGTCGAGGCCGACCGCACCAAGCTGAAGGCGGAATCGCACGCCGCCAATGGAACGGGAATGGTCAATCCCGGCGCGACCTCGCAGGCTGATAACCAGTCTGGCGCGCAGGCAAACGCGCAGAACGCCGTACAGTCGGGCGCGCAGCCCATCGATGATCCGACATCCGCGCAGCTGACGGATCAGCTGGCAAAGTCCCCGATGTGGTTCAAGCAGGAGAGCGGCACGGGCAGCGTGTCTCTCGACCTTGAGAACGTCCCGAGCGGCCGTTCCGCTGTCGCCGCCTCCGCCGGTGGCCCCGGAGACCTAACCCTGACCCTGACGTGGAAGATCGAGCAGGTCAACCTGCTGGCCATCGTCGCATTCCTGGCCGCCGCTTTCTTCGCGCTTCTGGCCTTCGCCCTCTTCCTGACGCGCTGGCAGCTGCTGCGCCTGCGCAAGATTCGCGAGCAGCGCATCGAGGAGCGCCGTAAGGCTGACTCCCTGGACACCTCCACCATCGACGCTTCCGAGGTCGCCGAGCTGGTTGCCGCCGCGCGCGAGTCCGGTACTGGGCCTGCCCCCGCCTCGCCCGAGCCCGTCGCGGACGACGCGGTCGAGGCCGTGGCGCAGGAAGCGGCCACCGAAGAGCCTGAGCCGATCGAGGAGCCTGCGCCCGAGCCCATGTGGGGCGCCGCTGCGTTCGCCTCCTCGACCGAGGATTCCGCGGCCGACAAGCGTGCCGCCGACGAATCCGCCGCCGACGAACCCGTCGCCGAGGAGCCTTCGGTTGAGGACACCGCGATCCGCGAGCCTCTCCCGCCCGCGCCCAGCGAGGCCCCCATCGTGCGCGCATCCATCGTCGGCGTGCCCGCCCCGGACATTTCGGCCCTGTCCGCGCCGGACTACGTCCCGGACCCGATGACCGACACCTTCGAGCGCCGTGGCCGCCACGGCCTCGACAATGGCCCCTTCGACGTGGACCCGCCCGAGCGCGCAACGACGGATACCGGCGTCATCGACCTGAGCGGTATTCGCGGAGGCCGCACCCTGCCGTCGCGTCGCGCCCTGCGCGAGGCACGCAACAACGGTGAGGAAGTCGTGGTCGTTGACGGCCAGGAGTTCAACACCGGCCTGATCCCGATCACCCGCCCGCGCGACGCTGAGGAACAAAAGCCCGCCCCTGCGCCCACGTCCGCTCCTGACGATGACGCGTCGGCGACCGGAGGCTGGACCTCGATCATGTCCGGCTGGCTCAAGGACCGTCAGGGAGGAAAGTGATGAAACGACGGACCCTCGCGGCTGCAACCGCCGCTCTGCTGATGACCTCTGCGCTCGGTGTGAGCGCCTGCTCCAGCGAGATTGTCGCTCAGTCCGGCTCGGCACAAAGCGCCGCCAACCTCGACCTTGAGCGCATCTCCACCGTGCTCGAGAGTGTTGGAACGGTGATGGCCACGGCGGACGCCTCTCTGAACGCCGCCGACCTCGGCGATCAGGTGACGCAGGGCGCGCTGGAGACCCGCACCGCTCAGTACGCGCTGACGACGGCGACCGGTCAGACGCTGCCTGCCCTGGACTTCACGCCGACGTCGCTGGCGATCACGAACTCGGATTCGTGGCCGCGCGCGATCTTCAACATTTCGGACACCTCTTCCACGGCACTGCCAGTGCTCGAGGTCTACGTTCAGGACTCGGCCCGCTCCGACTACAAGCTGACGAACTTCGCCCGCCTGCTCGGCGGTACCCAGCTGACCCTGCCGCCCGTCGGCACCGGCTCTGCGTACGTGACCGGCGACTCTCAGGGCTTCACGGTGACCCCCGATACCGCGCTCGCGCAGTACATCACGATGCTGAACTCCGGCACGCAGGACACCACGCAGTTCGTCTCCGACGACTTCACGAAGCAGACCCTCCAGCAGGTCACCGACCTGAACTCCTCGGTGAGCGCGGCCGGCTCCGTGACCATGGCCGCGACTGCAACCGACTACCCGATTTCGGGTCTGGTTCTGCAGGACGGCTCGGCCCTGGTGGCTGCGAACTTCAAGTACACCTTCACCTACCAGCGCACGGTCGCCGGTTCCACCATGAACCTGGCTGCAAACACCGCCGCGCTGAGCCCCGACGGCACGAAGGTCGAAGGCACTGCGACCGCGGACTACCTCGCGACGATCATCATGCGCATCCCCTCGCAGAAGGCTGGCGGCAACGTGCAGATCGTCGGCGGCGACCGCTCGATCACCAAGGTGGCGCTCGATCCTTCCACGTCGCCGGGCTGATTTTCACCCGTAGCGCACACCTCGTCCCCGTGGCTTAGAGTCGCGGGGACGACGCATATCATCGTTCCTAGCACCAACTGTTTTGACGAAGAGGACACCATGACCACGCCTGACCCCCGCCCCGCATCTGAGGCGACGCCTATGCCCGCAGACTCGCATGGAGCCGTCGATCTGTCGGCACGTTCGAGCGCGCCCACCGCCCCGGAAGCTTCCGCGTCCGCAGCGGGGGAGGGCCTGCACATCCCGCTCATCACCTCCACGGACGAGGAGAACTTCCAGGACGTTATGTCCACCTCGCAGGCCGTGCCGGTCATCATGGTGATGTGGTCGCCGCGTTCGCTGGAGTCCAAGCCCGCGCTGGCCATGCTCGAGGAGATCACGCGCGAACACGCGGGTGCCTTCCAGCTCGTCGAGGTTGATATCGACAAGGCCCCGGCCATCGCCCAAGCGTTCCAGATTCAGACCGTGCCGACGGTCGTCGCGCTCGTCGGCGGTCGCCCGGTGCCGCTCTTCCAGGGCGGCGCTTCCAAGGAGCAGGTGCTCCCCGTCGTCTCCCAGGTGCTCGAGGCCGCCGCCCAGATGGGCATTAACGCGCGCATCGCCGTCGCCGCCGAAGACACCGCGCCGCCGATTCCCCCCGAGCACGAGGCTCCGCTGGCTGCCGAAGAAGAGGGACGCCTGGACGAGGCGATCGCCCTGTGGGAGCGCGTCGTCGAGCTGAACCCGCGCGACGAGGCAGCGAAGTCTCATCTGTCCCGCGTGCGCTTCGCCCAGCGGGCCTACGGGGAGCAGAGCAGCGACGACCCGGCCGCGCGCGCCGACGCCCTCTTTGCGGCCGGAGATGCCGCTGGAGCCTTCGACGTGCTTCTTGAGCTGCTGGCTGCCTCGAGCGACGAGGAAGAACGCGACGCGCTACGCCTGCGTCTCCTGGACCTCTTCAGGGTCGCCGGCTCGACCCCCGAGGTCTCCAAGGCCCGCACGCGCCTGGCTATGCTCCTCATGTGAGCGTGACGTCGCGTCGTCTTGTGCGTCGCGACAAACGACGAGGCCGGAGCAGGAATCCCTGCTCCGGCCTCACCCGTATCAGCCTACGGCGTCAGCGAGCCTGAGAAGCGGGTACCAGCCACACGGCGCCCAGCGGCGGGACGCGCAGCTGCACGGAGACCGGTCGGCCGTTCCACGGGGTGTCCTCGGCGATGATCGGACCGACGTTGACCACGCCCGACCCGCCGAACTCCTCGGCGTCCGTGTTGAGGATCTCGACCCACTCGCCGCCAAAGGGCAGGCCCACGCGGTAGCCCTCGTGCGGGTTGCCAGCGAAGTTCGAGACACACACGACGACCTCGCGGTTGCCATCGGCATCGGCGCCCTTACGCAGGTAGGAGATCAGGTTGTGATCGCCGTCCGAGGCATCGATCCACTCGAAGCCCGTGTAGTCGTCGTCCCACATGGCGGGGGAGGAGGCGTAGATCTTGTTGAGGCGCTCCACCAGGGCCGCGACGCCAGCGTGACCCTCCTGGTCCAGCAGCCACCAGTCGAGGGAGTAGGACTCGTTCCACTCCTGCTCCTGGCCGATCTCCTGGCCCATGAAGAGGAGCTGCTTGCCCGGGTGGCTCCACTGGTAGGCGTACAGGGAACGCAGGCCCGCCAGGCGCTGCCACTTGTCGCCGGGCATCTTGGAGATGATGGAACCCTTGCCGTGAACGACCTCGTCGTGCGACAGCGGCAGCACGTAGTTCTCGGAGAAGGCGTACACGAGCGAGAAGGTGAGCTCGCCGTGGTGCCAGCGGCGGTTGACCGGATCCTCGCTCAGGTAGCGCAGGGTGTCGTTCATCCAGCCCATGTTCCACTTCATGCCGTAGCCGAGGCCGCCGCCCGAGGTCGGTGCGGTCACGCCCGGCCACGCCGTGGATTCCTCGGCGATCATGACGATGCCGGGGTGACGACGGTACGCGGTCGCGTTGGCTTCCTGGATGAAGTCGATGGCTTCCAGGTTCTCGCGGCCACCGTACTGGTTGGGACGCCACTGGCCGTCCTTACGCGAGTAATCCAGGTAGAGCATCGAGGCCACGGCGTCGACGCGCAGGCCGTCAATGTGGAAGTCCTCCAGCCAGTACAGGGCGTTGGCGACCAGGAAGTTGCGCACCTCGCGGCGGCCGAAGTTGAAGACGTAGGTGCCCCAGTCGGGGTGCTCGCCGCGCAGCGGGTCCGGATCCTCGTACAGCGGGGTGCCGTCGAAGCGGGCCAGGGCGAAGTCATCCTTGGGGAAGTGGGCGGGGACCCAGTCCAGGATGACGCCGATGCCCTCGCGGTGGAAGGCGTCCACCAGGTAGCGGAAGTCGTCCGGGGTTCCGTAGCGCGAGGAGGGAGCGTAGTAGGAGGTCACCTGGTAGCCCCACGAGCCGCCGAAGGGATGCTCAGCCAGCGGCATGAACTCCACGTGCGTGAAGCCCATCTGCTTGACGTAGGGGACCAGCTCGTCGGCCAGTTCGCGGTAGCCCAGGCCCTGACGCCAGGAGCCCGCGTGGACCTCGTAGATGGACATGGGGCCGGAGTGGGGGTTGCGGTCCTTGCGGGTAGACATCCACTCGTCGTCGGTCCACTCGTGGAAGTAGTCGGTGACGACCGAGGCCGTAGCCGGGGGGATCTCCGTGGCACGAGCCAGCGGGTCGGCCTTCTCGAACCAGTTGCCGCCGGGACCCTGGATCTCGAACTTGTAGCGCATGCCGACGCCGACGCCGGGGACGAAAATCTCCCAGATGCCGGAGGAGCCCAGCGAACGCATGGAGGTAGCCACGCCATCCCAGAAGTTGAACTCGCCGACGACGCGCACAGCGCGGGCGTTGGGGGCCCACACGGCGAAGGCGGTACCGGTGGTCTCACCCAGTTCGTCGGTGTAGGTCTTCACGTGGGCACCCAGGACGTTCCACAGGTTCTCGTGGCGGCCCTCAGAGATGAGGTAGGTGTCCATCTCGCCCAGGGTGGGCAGGTAGCGGTAGGGGTCGTCGCGCAGGTTCGTGTCCTCGCCGTAGGTCACCGAGACGCGGTAGGCGGGGATCTCCTTGTCGGGCAGCACCGTGACCCAGATACCGCCGCGCTCGTGGGTGGCGGCGTAGGCACCTGAGGGGGTGATGATGTCGACCGCGTCAGCCAGGCGAGCCATGGTGCGGATCGTGACACCGGCGTCGCTCAGGTGGGCACCGAGAACCGAGTGCGGCGAGTAGTAGGAGCCGGAGGCGACGGCGTCGAGAATGTCGTCATTGACCTGGATCGGCGTTGGTTCGCAGCTCATGGATTATCCTTACTCCAGTTGGTGTGAACTGCTCAGTTCACTGTCGTGTTTGTAGTCTATCGTTTTCCCGGAAAAATTGGGAGCCGGGTCCCATTTGTTCGGTCGATTTTGAGGGGGACGGTGCTCGGCGCGACCCGCGAGTCACGCCGAGCGGGCCTATGGTCTCAGGCCTGCGACCAGGGCGAGGAGTGGGCGGGCTCGACCTTGAAGACGTGGCCGAGGCGCGTCACGGGGGACAGCGACACCCAGTTGGACGAACCCCACACGTAGGAGTGTCCGTCGAGCTCGTCGACGACCGTGATGTTGCCGCCCGGCGTGGCCAGGCCCATCTCGGCCAGGTCCAGGTAGACCGAACCGTCCACGCCATCGTGAGGATCCAGCGAAATCACGCAGATGACGGTGTCCGGGCTGCCGTCTTCGGTGAACTTGCCGGGCAGCTGACGCGAGAAGGCGAGCAGGCGATCCGAGGACGTGGGGTGGATGCGGATCTGGTGGAGCTGGCGCAGTGCCGGGTGCTTGGCGCGAGCGGCGTTGAGCAGCGTGAACAGGCGCGAGATGCCGATCTCGTCCGCATCCTCCCAGCGGCGCGGACGGTACTCGTACTTCTCGTTGTTGTTGGGCTCCTGGAACGTGCCACGCGGTTCGTTTTCGACGAACTCGTAACCCGAGTAAATGCCCCACGTGGGGGCACCCAGCGCCGCGAGCATCGCACGGATCGCGAAGATCGCGGTGCCGCCGTCCCACATCTGCGGGGTGAGGATGTCGTGCGTGGTCGGCCAGAAGGCCGGGCGCATGAGGTGGGCGGTCTCCTGCGACACCTCAACGAGGTACTCCTCGATCTCCTGCTTGAACGTCCTCCACGCGAAGTAGGTGTAGGACTGGTCGAAGCCGATAGCGCCCAGGGTGCGCATCATGGCGGGGCGCGTGAAGGCCTCGGCCAGGAAGAGCGTGCCCGGGTACTGCGCCTTGATGTCGGCGAGCAGACGCTCCCAGAAGGGGATGGGCTTCGTGTGCGGGTTGTCCACGCGGAAGATCGTCACGCCGTGGTTGATCCACAGCTCGATGACGTCGCGCACGGCCTGGTAGATGCCCTCGGGGTCGTTGTCGAAGTTCAGGGGGTAGATGTCCTGGTACTTCTTGGGCGGGTTCTCGGCGTAGGCGATCGTGCCGTCGGCGCGCGTGGTGAACCACTCGGGGTGCTCGGTGACCCACGGGTGGTCAGGGGAGCACTGGAGGGCGAGGTCGAGTGCGACCTCCATGCCGAGGCCTCGGGCGCGCTCGACGAAACGGTCGAAGTCGGCGAAGTCGCCCAGATCCGGGTGGATGGCGTCGTGGCCGCCCTCGGGGGAGCCGATGCCGTAGGGGGAACCCGGGTCGCCGGGCGCGGCGATCAGGGAGTTGTTCTTGCCCTTGCGGAACGTCGTGCCGATCGGGTGGATGGGGGTCAAGTAGACGACGTCGAAGCCCATGCCCGCGATGCGCGGCAGGTCCTCAGCGGCTCCAGCGAGCGTGCCGGAGACCCAGGAGCCGTCCGGGTTCTGGAAGGCTCCCGCGGAGCGCGGGAAGATCTCGTACCATGCGCCGGCCAGCGCCTTGGTGCGCGCCACATCCAGCGGGTAGACGCGCGAGGAATCGAGGAGGTCGCGCAGCGGGTGATCGCGGAAGACCAGGCGGATACGCGAGGAGATGCCGGCGGAGAGGCGCTGCTGGGGGGAATGGGAGCCATCACGCAGGCGACGCGCCGCATCGTGCAGTGCCTCGATGTCGGCGTCCGAAGGCGGACGCTGGGTCGGGTTGTGGAAGGCCTTACCGGCGGCCGCGCGCTCCATGAGGCGGGCGCCCTCCTCAAGCATCAGCTCGACGTCGATGCCAGCGCTGACCTTGACGGCAGCATCGTGACGCCATGTGGCGTAGGGGTCGGACCAGGAATCCACGCGGAACGACCAGGCTCCGGGAACGTCCGCGGCAACCCAGGCCTCATAGCGGTCGAGGCCAGGCGCGATGTCGACCATGCGGGTACGAGAGTATTCACCTCCGTCCGGGCGTAGCAGGACGGCCTCGGCGGCGAATGCGTCGTGTCCTTCGCGGAACACGGTCGCACGAATGGGGAAAGGCTCGCCTTCGGTCGCCTTAGCGGGAAGTGTGCCGTCCTCGATGACGGGGAACACTTCGATGATCGGGATACGGGGCAACAGTTTCTCGCTCACATGTCCAACACTAACCTATGGACCGACCAGGGCATAGGCGAAGATCACACCCCGGGATGTGACCGATCTCCCAAGCGTGTTGTGTGTGCTCAGAGTGTCGTGCGAGTCGCCAATAAAGTGGGGGCGGCACCCGAGTGATTCGGATGCCGCCCCGCCTGATGTGCGTGTGTCGAGCTCTTATAAGTCCGACATGGATGCGTACAAGGCCGCACCAAAAATGACCCAGAAGATGATCACCAACACGAAAATGATGATCTGCCAGAGGAACGCTGCGCGCGCGAAGTTCCGCTTCGCCGGGGAGCCGCCGGAGCCGAGCGCAAGAACGAGCAGATAGACAAAGCCGACCAGAGGGATGCCCATCAGGAAGAAGGTGAGCATCCAGCCGCCGACGGAATCGTCGGGGTGCTCAGGGAACTGGTTGTATGCCATGGTGCCTCCTAAGGAGAGTTGTGCGTGGGATTAATAGTTCATCTGCATCGCGGTGCGGACCTCGGACAGGGTCTGGTCCGCCTGCTCATTGGCACGTTCGTTGCCAGCGTGCAGGATGCTCAGCAGATAGTCTTCGTTGGCGATCAGCTCGGCGCGGCGCTCACGCAGGGGAGCGAGCATCTCATTGAGGGACTCGATGACGAGCGCCTTGAGGGTGCCCGCGCCGGCGTCGCCGATGCGGTCCGCGATTGCCTCGGGTGCATCGCCCGTGGCCAGCGAGGCCAGCATCAGCAGGTTGGAAACCTCGGGTCGGCCGACCGGATCGAAGGTGATGCGACGCTGCGCGTCCGTCTTCGCCTTCTTCAGGATCTTCGCGGTTTCATCGGCGCTCATGCGCAGCTCGATCGTGTTACCGCGCGACTTCGACATCTTCTGTCCGTCCGTGCCCAGCAGCAACGGGACTTCGGACAGGAGGGCCTCGGGGCGGGGGAACACGGGACGCTCGGGGGTCGCGCGGCCGTAGCGCTTGTCGAAGCGCTGGGCGATCAGGCGTGCCTGCTCAAGGTGAGGGAGCTGGTCCTGACCCACGGGCACGATGTTCGCCTTGCAGAAGAGGATGTCGGCGGCCTGGTGGACCGGGTAGGTCAGCATGAGGCCCGTCATTGCGCGGCCCTCGGTGGCCTCCAGCTCGGCCTTCACCGTCGGGTTGCGGTGCAGCTCCGACTCGGTGACCAGCGAGAGGAAGGGCAGCATCAGCTGGTTGAGGGCCGGGACCGCCGAGTGGTTGAAGATCGTGGAACGCTCGGGGTCGATGCCCGCGGCCAGGTAGTCGGCGACGAGGCCGAGGACGCGCTCACGGATCGGGCCCACGCCGTCGCGGTCGGTGATCACCTGGTAGTCGGCGACCAGAATCCAGGTCTCAACCCCGCGGTTCTGCAGCAGTACGCGGTTACGCAGCGTGCCGAAGTAGTGGCCCAGGTGCAGGTGACCGGTGGGGCGGTCACCCGTGAGGATGCGGAAACGCGAGGGGTCCTGGTCGATCGCCAGGTCAATTTCGGCGCTGCGGGCCTTGGAGCGGGCCAGCGAGGCGTCGGAGGTTGCGGTTTCCAGGGCATCTTCACTGCGAGTCATGCGTTGATCCTAACGAGTGGGGGAGGGAAATGTAAAAAAGGGGCTCAGTTTTCCGGCTGGAACGCGATGTCGGAGAGCAGGATCGTCACGGACAGGGCATCGATCGTCAGCGTGGAGTGAGGGGCGACGTGCTCGACCTCAAGGGAGAGCTCATCGGGGTCGAGCGAGGAGCCGACGCCGCCGTCCGCCGGGGTCTCCCACACGGTGGAGTACGCGATCAGCCAGTCCAGGTCGTGGCCTTCGGGCAGTGTAACCTCGGCGTCGTTGAGGTTCGCATTGATGATGACGAGGGCATCACGGTCGCCCCACTTCACGCCCGAGCGCAGCATCTGGAAGGTGCGGTGACGCGAGTCCGTCCAGCCGTAGTCCGGCATCGGCGTGCCCTGGGCGGTGTACCACGACAGGTCGGCGATGGAGTCCCCGCCGAAGGGTCGCCCGGTCGCGAAGGAGTCGGGGCGCAGCACCGGGTGCGCCTTGCGCAGGGCGATCAGCCAGGAGACGGCGTCGATCTGGGCCTGCTGGCCCTCGGCCAGGTCCCAGTCGACCCAGGAGATCGGGCCGTCTTGGCAGTAGGCGTTGTTGTTGCCGTACTGGGTGCGTCCGAACTCGTCGCCGCCCGTGAGCATGGGCGTTCCCGAGGAGACGAACATGGTGGCCAGGATGTTGCGCTGCGAGCGCGCGCGCAGCTGCGCGATCGGCATGTTGGCCAGGATTCGGTAGGGCGTCGCGGAATCAGGGTGGGTCGCGCCCGACGCGAGCGTTCCCTCGAGGCCGTGGTTCCACGAGCGGTTATCGTCTGAGCCGTCGCGGTTGTTCTCGAGATTGTCCTTGTTGTGCTTGTGGTCGTAGGCGGTCATGTCCGCCAGGGTGAAGCCATCGTGCGCGGTCACGAAGTTAATGGAGGCGCGCGGTCCGCGCAGCCGACCCAGCCCATGATCAAAGACGTCCCGGGATCCGGACAAGCGGGTCGCCAGGTCGTTGGGGCCGAACACGATGTGGCCCGAGGCCTGGGCGCGCACATCCGCCAGCCAGAAGTTACGCAAGGCACCACGGTAGTGGTCGTTCCACTCGGAGAATGGAACGGGAAAGTTGCCGGTTTGCCAGCCGCCGGGGCCGACGTCCCAAGGCTCGGCAATGAGCTTGGTGCGGGCCAGGATGCCGTCCGTGGCCATCGCGATGAGGAGCGGGTGCATCGGGCTAAAGCCGGTGGCAAAACGCCCCAGCGTCGCAGCCAGGTCGAAGCGGAAGCCGTCCACTCCCATGTCGCGCACCCAGTAGCGCAGCGAGTCGAGGACCATCTGGATAGTCCGGGGATTGTCCATGTTCATCGTGTTGCCGGTGCCGGTCACGTCGATGCTCTGAACCGGGCGTGAGTTCGTGTGACGGTAGTACATGTCGGAGTCCAGGCCGCGCCACGACAGGGAGGGGCCTGCGTCTCCGCCTTCGCAGGTGTGGTTGTAGACGACGTCGAGGATGACCTCAATGCCTGCCTTGTGCAGGAGGGAGACCATTCCGCGGAACTCGTCGACGACGGCCTGGGCACCGCGGGCCCGCGAGTCGGCGGTCGCGTAGGAGGGTTCGGGCGCGAAGAAGGACAGCGTCGAGTAGCCCCAGTAGTTCGTCAGGCCACGCTCGGTGAGGAAAGGCTCATCGCACTTGGCGTGGATCGGCAGCAGCTCCACGGCCGTAACTCCCAGGTCCTTGAGGTAGGACACGGACGCCGGGTGGGCCAGGCCCGCGTAGGTGCCGCGCAGAGGCTCGGGCACGCCGGGCATGTTCTTGGTGAATCCCTTGACGTGGATCTCGTAGATGACCGAGGTCTCCCAGGGGATGTCGGGCTGGGGGATGATCGGGAATGAGGGCTCGACCACGACCGAGCGCGGCATGTAGGGAGCGGAATCGATGGGGGAGCGACGCATCGGGTATTCCGACGGGTACAGATCCTCGTCCACGCTGTGGGCGTACACGGCGGGCTTCATGTCCACGAATCCGTCCACGCCGCGCCCGTAGGGGTCCAGCAGGAGTTTGTGGGAGTTAAAGAACTTGCCGCCGTCCGGGTCCCAGGTGCCGTGCGCGCGGAATCCATAGCGTGTGCCCGCACCGTAGCCCGGAATGTGTCCGTGCCACACGCCGGTCTTCGGACCCAGCAGAGCGAAGCGCGTCTCAGCCCCGGCCTCGTCGAAGATGCACATGTCCACCCCCGAGGCGTTGCGCGCGATCACCGCGACGTCGAGCCCGTCGCCCGACGGGTAGACGCCCAGGCGGGTGGGCTGCGGGTTAGGTTCGGTGACGCGCCGTGTGGGAGCAGGGGACGAGCCGGATCGCTCGGACATAAAAATGCGCCTCTTCCTGGTGAACCCCTGATGGAGTCATTGCCTCATAAATATAGTTGCCCCCCATCATACGTGACCGACAACAAGGCGGTCGGATCGTCGGGAAAAAGACCTATGGGAAGGCGCATAGAACGTGCGCACACACAGGAGGGTGCCCCGCGCGCGGACTGTGGTGTGCGCCGGTGAGGTGACCCTCATATGGGCGAGGGGCCAGGAATGTGGCACGCTAGAAGCCATGAGAATTGTCGTGTGTGTGAAGCATGTCCCAGACATGCAGTCCGAACGCCGTTTTGAGGGCGGCCGCCTGGTGCGCGGTGAGGACGATGTGCTCAACGAACTGGATGAGAACGCCATCGAGGCTGCGGTCCAGCTCAAGGAAAGCGAAGAGGACGCTGGCCGCGAGGCCGAGGTCATCGCCCTGACCATGGGCCCCGAGGACGCCGAGGACGCGCTCATGCGCGCCCTGCAAATGGGCGCGGACCGCGCCTTCCTGGTTTCTGACGAGTTCCTTGAGGGCTCCGACGTTATTACGACGGCCTCCGTGCTCTCCGTCGCGATCGCGAAGATCTCCGACGAGTGCGGCCCCGTCGACCTGGTTGTCACCGGCATGGCGTCCCTCGACGCGATGACCTCCATGCTGCCCGGCGCCCTGGCCGCCAAGGCCCACATGCCGTTGCTCGGCCTGGCCCGCACGCTGAGCGTTGAGGACGGCGTCGCCACGATCGAACGCTCCGTTGACGGCTTCACCGAGACGCTGCGCGCGGCCCTGCCCGCCGTCGTCTCCGTGACCGACCAGATCAACGAGCCGCGCTACCCGGCCTTCGCGGCGATGAAGGCCGCGCGCAAGAAGCCCCTGGACCAGTGGGGCATCGACGACCTCGTCGAGGTTCCCGGCGGCGAAGCCCTTGTGATGCGCCGCGCGCTGACCTCCGTGACCTTCAGCGAGGAGAACGTGCGCGACGGTTCGGGCACGATCATCCAGGACGCCGGCGAGGGCGGGCGTGCGCTGGCCGACTACATTCTTTCGGTGGTGAAGTGACATGACGCAGCAGATGAGTTCCCCGATCCTTGTCCTGGCCGACCAGTCCGGGACGCACCTGACGTCCCTGGCCCGCCAGGCGGTCACGCTGGCCGCCTCCCTGACCTCCGCCGACGTCGTCGCCCTGTCCGTGGCCCCCACGCCGGACGTGACAGCCCTGTCCGAGCTGGGCGCGACCCGCGTGCTGCACGCCGACCTGGGTCCGGCCGGTCACGCCTCCGTGGCCGCCTCCGACGCGGTTATCGCCGCGCTGGGCACCGACTCCTACGGCCTCGTTCTGCTGTGCTCGGACTACCGTGGCCGCGAGATTGCCGGTCGCGTCGCCGCCCTGACCGAGGCCGGCGTCATCTCCGGTGCCTCCTCCGTGTCCTTCGACGGTGGCGTCCTCCAGGTCGGCAAGACCGCCCTCGGTGGCTCCTGGTCGATGGGCATCGTCCTGGAGGGCCAGACCCCCATCGTGGGTATTTCCTCCGGCGTCATTGACGAGGCCCCGGTGGCCTCGCCCGCCTCCCTGACCCCCGAGCCGTTGGCCGTCGAGCTGAGCGCGGAAGCAGCGGCGGTTGAGGTCGTGTCCTTTGTGGCAGACGAGGAGGACGGCGTGTCCCTGACCGACGCCTCCACCGTCGTGTGCGGCGGCCGTGGCGTCGACGGCGACTTTGAGCTGGTCCGCTCCCTGGCTGACGCCCTGGGTGGCGCCGTGGGCGCGACCCGCGTGGCCTGCGACGAGGGCTGGGCCCCGCGATCCGAGCAGATCGGCCAGACCGGTCTGACCGTCACCCCGAACCTGTACATCGGCCTGGGCGTCTCCGGCGCGATCCACCACACGGTGGGCATGCAGTCCGCCGCCCACATCGTCGCCGTGTGTGATGACCCGGACGCCCCGATCTTCGAGATCGCGGACTTCGGCGTGGTCGGCGACGTCACCGAGGTGGTCCCGGCCGCCCTGGCGATCATCGAGGAGGCGCGCTCCCAGGCGTGAGCGTCTACCTCGACCACGCGGCCACGACGCCGCTGCGCGAGTGTGCGCTTGACGCGTGGACGCGCGCCCAGCGTGACCTGGCTGCAACTCCCGGCAATCCCGCCGCCCTCCACTTCGGAGGGCGGCGGGCCCGTCGCATGCTCGACGACGCGCGCGAACAGGTCGCTCGCGCCCTGGGCGCGGACATCCACGAGGTCATCTTCACCTCGGGGGCAACGGAATCCGACGCGCTCGGCGTCATGGCGGCGGCCCGGGGAATGCGCGGCCGTGACGGTGAGCGCGACCTGATCGTCGTCTCCGGCCTCGAGCACGACGCGGTCGCCCATCAGCGAGAGGTAGCCTCACGCGAGGGCTTCTCCTGGGAGGTTCTGCCCGTGGATGCGGGCGGCGTGTCCATCCTGCCCGGTGAATCCGGTGACGATGCGCCCGCCTCGTGGGACGCTCGCCTCGCGCTCGGGTCCATGACCCTCGTGTCCTCCGAGATTGGCACGATTCAGCCGGTCGCAGACTTCGCTGAGCTCATGCACGCCAGCGGAGGCCTCGTCCATTCCGATGCCGCCCAAGCCATCCCCACACTGGACGTGTCCTTTGCGGAACTCGGCCTGGATCTCATGAGCGTGGGCGGACACAAGGTCGGCGCCCCCGCTGGTATCGGCGTTCTCCTCGCCCGGCGTGGCATCCCCATGACGACTGACCGGCCCGGCGGTGGCCACGAGCGATCGATTCGCTCGGGCACCCCGGACGTGGCGGGCGCCTGCGCGCTCGCAGCCGCACTCACCGAGGTCGTCGCCGAGCGCTCAGCTTTCGCCGCCCGCGCGGCCGACCTGCGCGCGCACCTGCTGTCTCACCTGCCGGAGGGAACGTATCCGACCGTGGGGGAGTCGGCCTCGTCGAGCGCGATCATCCACCTGTCCCTGCCCACCGCCCGCCCCGAGGCTGTGCTCATGGCCTTCGACATGGCCGGGATCGCCGTGTCCGCCGGGTCCGCCTGTCACGCGGGGGTCACGCGCCCCTCCGAGATCGTCATGGCGATGGGACGCAGCGAGGAGCAGGCGCTCGGCGTCCTTCGTGTCTCGCTCGGCCATGAGACGAGCCGCGACGATATCGACGCCTTCCTGGCCGCCCTGCCCGTGGCTATCCGTGCGGGTGCCGCCCTGGACGGCGTCGCCCACGTGCGCAACGAACGAAACGAGGGACGCTAGATGCGAGTTCTGGCAGCACTGTCCGGCGGCGTGGACTCCGCCGTCGCCGCCGCGAAGGCCGTGGAAGCCGGGCACGACGTCGTCGGCGTCCACATGGCCCTGTCCTCTCAGCCCCAGGAGTGTCGCATCGGATCGCGCGGATGCTGCTCGATCGAGGACGCCGGGGACGCTGCGCGCGCCGCCGAGGTCATCGGCATCCCGTTCTACGTGTGGGACCTCGCGAGCGAATTCGAGCAGACCGTCATCACCGACTTCGTCGCCCAGTACAAGGCCGGGCGCACCCCCAACCCCTGCGTGCGCTGCAACGAGTTCGTGAAGTTCCGCGAGCTCGCCAGCCGCGCCCGCGCGCTCGGCTTCGACGCCGTGTGCACCGGCCACTACGCCGCCATCGTCGATGGCGAAGCTGGGCCCGAGCTGCACCGCGGCGCCGACAACCTCAAGGACCAGTCCTACGTGCTGGCCGTCATGGGCTCCGAGGAACTGACCCGCGTCGTCCTGCCGCTGGGGGATGCCCCCAACAAGGCGTGGGTGCGCTCCGAGGCCGAGCGCCTGGGCCTGGGCGTGTCCAACAAGCCTGACTCCTACGACATCTGCTTTATCCCCGACGGGGACACCCAGGGCTTCCTGCGCGCCCACCTGGGCAGCGCGCAGGGGGACATCGTGACCCCCGAGGGGGACGTGCTGGGCCAGCATGAGGGCTACTGGAACTACACGGTCGGCCAACGCAAGGGCCTGGGGATCGGCGCGCCCGCACCAGACGGGCGGCCCCGCTACGTCCTCGAAACGAGGCCGGAGACCAACCAGGTCGTTGTTGGGGCGTCTGAGCTCCTGTCCATCTCCCGCATCACGGCCACGGACGCCGTCTGGCTCGCCTCCGACGACGACGGAGCCGACGCCACCGACCTCTTCGTACAGCTGCGCGCTCACGGCGCGCCCGTTCCCGTGGCCCGGCTGCGGCGCGACGGGGAGCGGATCGAGGTTGAGCTCGAGGAGAGCGCGCGTGGCGTGGCCCGCGGCCAGTCCATGGTCGTCTACCGGGGCACCCGAGTCCTGGGCGAAGGCACCATCAACGCGACCGCGCGCTGAGGCTCGCTGTGCGCACGGCTTCGCCGGGTCCTGCCGCCGCTCTTGACAGGTGTGCCTCCCAGCTTGCCGTTCGCGAGAGTGAACGTGCTACCCGAGCCGGCGCCGGCCTCGTCCCCGCGGTGTTCGGACGGGGCCGCGACCATCGGCTAGACTGGGGTGCGCGCGCGAGTGGCGGAATTGGCAGACGCGCTGGATTTAGGTTCCAGTGTCCTTGACGTGTGGGTTCGAGTCCCATCTCGCGCACAGGGTGGCCCCCTCGCAGCGGGGGAGAGCTCCCCATAGACTGAGGGGCATGAGCACTTTGGATATCGGCCAGCAGGCCCCCGATTTCACCGTCGAAACCACCCAGGGAACCCTCACCCTGTCCGACCTCCTCGCCGCCTCCTCGCGCGGCGTCGTCGTCTACTTCTACCCGAAGGCCTCCACGCCCGGCTGCACGAAGGAGGCCTGTGACTTTCGCGATTCCCTGGCCTCGCTCCAGGGTGCGGGCTACTCGGTGATCGGTGTGTCCGCCGACTCGATGGCTGCGCTTGAGCGCTTCACGGAGAAGCAGTCCCTCACCTTCCCGCTGGCCTCCGACCCGGATCACGAGATTCTCGAGGCGTACGGCGCGTGGGGTGAGAAGAAGAACTACGGGCGCACCTACGTGGGCATCATTCGCTCGACCGTGGTTGTCGCTCCTGATGGCACCGTGGCGCTGGCGCAGTACAACGTCAAGGCGACCGGGCACGTCGCGCGGCTGCGCAAGGCTCTGGGTATCGACTAACCTCTTGCTTCCTGAGTAATCAACGCTTATGCTTGTTCGACAAGTACAAGTGTCGTGTTGATGGAGGACTCATGGGGGCTGCAACGCCGGACGCATATCGGGTCGGCGCGGGATCGGCGACGCCGGACTATCCGGGCGGCGTGCCCGCGCTCTCGCCCGAGCAACCCGTCATGCCCGGCACCCCCTCAGCCACCGCGCCAGTAGCAAAGGAAACCTTCGCTCCCGCGGCCTCGTCCGTGCTCAAGGATGGGCACCCGCAGATCGCTGCGCTGTCTCCCGACGTCGAACGCACCATCATCGCGCGCGTTCCGCCTCGCGACAGGTACCCGTCGATCTCCAAGTCCTCACCGATTACCAAGCCCACCCCTGTCGTCAGGTCTGCGCCCAAGGATGAGTACACCTCGGCGGTCGTGACCCCCTCCGCCTCCACCTACCCTCAGCGAAGCGCGGAGCCCTCCGCCCCGGTGCGCCCGCCCGCGCTTCCCACCCCTCCGCTCAGCCGGTTCACGCCCCAGGATGCAGCCTCCGAGGCGCGCGAGGAGGTCGCCTCCGACCGGGAATACGCGCATCACGACGAGGCCAATGCCCCCTTCTTTGGGGACGGCGGCGAAGACGACTGGAACGCGGAGCGTGACCTGCCCTCGCGGGCCGACGTCGCCCTGAGCAGGCGCCTGGGCCCCACCCGCGCCGTTCCCGGAGACCAGGTCGTCGCACGCCTGTCCGAGGCAGAGAAAGAACGACGCCGTGAGGCGCGCGCCTACCGTTACGAAGAACTGGACCAGCGCCCGCCGCTGCGTCGCGAACGCCCCAAGCGCCACAAGCGCATCAAACGAGGCCTGGGCATGTTCGCCTTCGGATTCGTTCTCGCCCTGGTCCTGGCCGTGGGTGGCGTGATGGGCCTGTCCTATCTGCGCACCGTCGCCTCGGACAAGCTGGCGCACTCCCTGGACGCATGCTCGGTCAACAGTCCCTACGCGCGCCTGGCAAGCGACAACACAACGCTGACGCTCGTGGCGTACGGCGAGGGGGCAAACGGCCTGTCGCAGACGGACTTCCGCTGCATCCTCGACCAGATCGATACTCCGTCCTCGGTGCGCGAACGCATGCTCATCACGCGGGCCGTCGACGGCACGCAGGATGATGTGTGGGGTACCTACCGTGCGACCTGGACGTATCACCCGGAGGACGGACTCAACGTCGTCCTCGCCATCCGCTAGGCTCGACTCTTGCCCTGCGAGCGGGGTCATGTCCTGAGATATCTTCCCGGCATGTGACATGCGCGTCATAGCATTGACGGGTATGTCAATGCGCGAAGGAGACTCTCATGTCCGATGCATCCCCGGCTGCGCCGATCGGCGACGATACCGCCCTGGCGATCCGAGGCCTCGTCAAGATCTACGGCAACCTCATCGCGGTCGCCGACCTGTCCCTCGATATCCCGACCGGATCCTTTTACGGCATCGTCGGGCCCAACGGCGCGGGTAAGACGACGACGCTCACGATGGCCACCGGCCTGCTCACTCCCGACAAGGGCACCGCCTACGTGCACGGTGTCGACGTGTGGGGCGACACGCAGCGAGCGCGCGGCCTGCTTGGCGTCATGCCCGACGGGATGCGGCTGCTTGACCGCCTCTCCGGCCCGGACTTCCTCGTCCACGTGGGCATGCTCCACGGCCTGGACGCCTCCGTCGCCCGCGAGCGCGCCCACGAGCTCCTGGCCGCTCTCGACCTGGCCGAGGCGGGCAAGAAGCTGATCAGCGACTACTCGGCCGGCATGACGAAGAAGATCGCGCTTGCCGCGGCCCTCATCCACTCTCCGCGAGTCCTGGTTCTCGACGAGCCCTTCGAGGCCGTCGACCCCGTGTCCGCGACCAACATTCGTCAGATCCTCACCGACTATACGAAGCGTGGCGGCACCGTCATCCTGTCCTCGCACGTGATGGCGACCGTCCAGCAGCTGTGCACGCACGTGGCCATCATCGACAAGGGGCGCGTGCTCGTCGCCGGAACCACCGACGAGGTCGCCCAGGGCGGCGACCTGGGGGAGCGCTTCACCTCCCTGGTCGGAGGAGTCCACTCCGAGGAAGGCCTGTCGTGGTTGGGCAACTGATTCGCCTCAAGCTCCGCATCATCTGGAACACGGTTCGCCGCCAGACTGCCGTGCTGGTGCTGGCCGCCCTCGGCGTCCTGTACTTCGGTGGGATCTATGCGTCCGTGCTCGTGGGCACAGCATTCCTTGCTCAATCCGAGGGAGCAGCGACCTTTGCGGCGGTGCTGCCCATCGTGGGTCCCGTTGTCGTCGTCCTGTGGCTGATCCTGCCCATTGCGTTTGCCTCGATGGACAACTCACTCGATCCCGTGCGTCTGTCGCCCTACGTGGGGCCGAGCAAGCGGCTGGGGGCGGCACTGGTCGCCGCGACCGCTGTGGGGCCCGGCGGCGTCATGTCCGCCATGGCGCTTCTCGTTCCCGTGTGGTTTGCGTTGTGGCGGGCCCAATGGGTGGCTGCCCTCGGCTGGCTGGTCGCGGGCATCGTCACCCTTCCTCTTGCGGTGCTGTGGGCGCGCGCGGTCGGGACCTGGTTCGCGGTGCGCCTTGATAGCTCGGGCAAGAAGGACGCCGTCACGATGGTCGGCTTAATCGCCTTTTTCGTGGTGCTGACCCCGCTGGGTTACTGGATGAAGCTCCTGTCGGATAACTTCTCGCTGGAGCTGTTCCAAGCCGGGCTGAACGTCGCGCTGTGGTCGCCCGTTGGTGCTCCCTTCGGCGTTGTTGTCTCCCTGCTCGAGGGGGCGTGGGGTGCCGCCTGCATCCGCGCCCTCGTCACGCTGGCCACGGCTGTTGTCGGCTGGCGTGTCTGGCTGGCCGTCCTACGTCCCGTCATGAGCGGCTACGCGGGTGAGATCGGTGCCGACGCGCAGCGGGCCATCAACGAGGGACGTTATCTCATCGACGAGTCCGCCGAGCAGGAAGCGCGAGGCCAACGGACCGCGGCGTCGCGTTCGGCTGGCCTGCGCAGCGTCGATACCTTCACTCGCCTCGGTATCGGCGTGCGCTCGGCGTCTTTGGCGGCGCGCACGCTGCGCTACTGGATCGTGGATCCGCGCCTCAACATGAACATGGTGTTCGCTATTCTCTTCCCGATCATCGGGGTGCTCTTGGGGCGCGTGGCGGTCGATGGGCAGCAGGTGCTCTTCACGGGGATCTTCCTCTACCTCGTGCCCGTGACCATGGGCCTGAGCGTGGGAGCGCTCATGCAATTCGACTCGACGGGTGCCTGGATCGTCATCTCCTCGGGGATGAGCGGCCGGGAGGAACGCCGCGGACGCCTCGTCGGTTCCCTCGTCGTCCTCGTGCCCCAGGCGCTCGGATACCTCATCCACGACGCCATCACGAGGGCTGGTGCGTCCGACTTCGTCTTCCATCAAGTGATGGGCATCGTCCTCTTCTCGGGCGCGGCCGCCACGACCCTCGTCGTGAATGCGCGCTGGGTGTATCCGGTTCAGCCGCCGGGTGTCTCGCCGTTGGCGACGAAGGGGACCGGTTCGTTCCTGTTGACGATGCTGATGCAACTCGCGGGATTCGCGGGCACCGCAGTCTTGCAGATCCCATCCTACGTGCTGATCGCGCTGGCCTCCTTCGGCCTGGTTCCGTTCTGGGTTGCTTACGTGGTCGCACTGCCCTGGTCGGTGATCATCCTGGAGGGGGCAGTGCGTGTCGGCGGGCGCGTGTGGGACCGGTACTCGGTTGCCGCGCTGACGACGATTCGCAGCTGGCCGGGGCACTGACCGTCGTTGTCTCCGCTTCGCACGAGGCCGGGGCTTGCTCGCGTGGGCACCCCGGCCTCGTCGTTATCCCTGGTGGGGAATCTATGTCGACAATGCAGACGCATAACGGCAGCGGAAACTACGGATACCCGGTAATGTGGTGGTTGTAACCGATTGAAAGATCGACTAGGAATTCTTCATGCAGTCATTTTTGCTCCCGCGCACAGCAGCCCTCACCGCTTGTCTCTGTATCGGCGCCGCACCCCTCATTGTCGCAGCGCCCGCCCATGCTGCGGACACGCCGGGACCGGCCACCTGCTACGTTGCGGATGAGAATGAGAACATTCTGGAACCGCGACGCGAGTACGTGCCCAACGATGGGACCGGCGAGGTCCCCGTCCGTCCCAGCCCCGTCGTTCCCGGCCAGTACACACTGGAAATCAGTGCACCGGCGCTCAACTTCGATCCCGACCAACCCGATGTTCATTTCGTGTGCGAGGTCTTCTACTCTCCCCTCGGATCCGTTCGCCTCGTGGACGCCAACGGCACGGTGCTGGCCGCGCAGCGCTACAACAACGACCAGCACAACCCGTCGCGAGCCGCCGCGACGCCGCTTCCTGCGCTGCCCGCAGGCTACGAGATCGTCCCCGGGCAGACCGTGTTCGGATACGATCCAGTCGCTGGCATCGTTGACCCGAACAATCCCGCGAACGCGCGCGCCGTGGGTGCGAACACCGACATCGCGATCCGCAAGGTGACGAATAATCCGGCGCCGACGCCATCGGCTTCGACGCCTACCCCCACTCCCTCTACGCCCGCGACACCTACCCCCACTCCCTCGGTGACTGCGACGCCTACCCCCACTCCCTCGGTGACTGCGACGCCCGTGCCTTCCACGCCCGCGACACCCGCGAAGCAGACGCCTGCTCCGAAGCTCGCACGCACGGGCACGGTCGCGGGAGGCTTCGCCGGTGCGGCGGCCCTCCTAGGCCTCATCGGCGCTGGGGTGATCGCCCTGCACAGGCGTCGTGGCTGACACTTGCGTCTGTAGACGCATCGGCGCCCCGCAGTTCAAATGAACTGCCTCCTGTTTCTTGGACATCGAAATTGAAGTCCAGGGAATGGGAGGCTTTTCGTGTCTGTGGATCTGCGGTTGAGGCATGATCGTTTGCTTCGTGAGCAGGCGGTGGAGATGTTTGAGAGGGGATTTGGCTATCGTTTGACCGCCAAGAGGCTGGGTGTGCCTGCTGAGGCCGTGCGACACTGGCAGAAGACGTACCGCGTGATCGGGAGGGACGGTTTTCTTGCCATGGGAGCGAAGCAGGCCAAATACGACTATGCGACCAAGGTCGCCGCAGCGAGCGCCGTGGTTGATGGCGGGATGAGTAAACCTGAGGCGATGGTGCGCTTCGGTATTGCGAGCGCGACACCGCTGAAGAATTGGTGCAGGCTGTACCGTGAGGGCGGCGCGCAGGCCCTCATGCCTAAGCCTAAGGGCAGGCCAAAGGGATCAGTACGGGCGGTGCCCCCAACGCGTGAGGAGGAACTTGCCGAGCGTGT